>NZ_JAUCDN010000148.1:0-8142 GCF_034675085.1 Devosia sp. | reverse complement strand
CCCCCGTGCTCGACGAGCTGGCAAGCGAAATGGCCGGCAAGGTCAAGATCGTCAAACTCAATGTCGATGAAAATCCCTCGATCACCGCGCAATATGGCGTTCGCTCCATTCCCACCATGATCCTGTTCAAGGGCGGGGAAGCCGCCGACATGAAGGTCGGCGCAGGCACCCCCAAGGCTGGCCTGGCCAAGTGGCTGGAAAGCCACGCGGCCTGATCGCCCGACACGGATGAAATTGAAAGCCGCCGGTTTACCCGGCGGTTTTTTTATGCCGCTTTTGTCGTCCCCCGGGGCGATAAAAATGCTATTGGCTTGGCTCGGAAACGCGCAACCACCCATAGAACAAGAAGACTGCCGGAGACGCTCCTTGGCCCAGATCGATCTTTCCGCCGCTCCCTTCAACCTTGACGATGAGGCAATCGCCTGGGTGGCGACGACGCTCGAAGCCCTCTCGCCGCGCGACAAGCTGGCTCAGCTTTTCGTGCTGCTGGAGCGCGGCGCTCCCACCGAAGTCATTGATGAGGTGCGCGGCTTCCGGCCCGGCGGCATCACCCGTATCCATTCCGACGACATGGTGGCCGAGATCGCGCTAGCCCGCGATCTGGGCGAAGCCAGCGCCATTCCGCTGCTCATCAGCGCCGACCTCGAGGGCAGCCGCATGGGCCCGCCTTTCGGCACGCCGGTGCCCAATCCGCTTGGGCTGGCGGCGGTGGACGATGTGGAGGCCACCTCGGTTATTTCCACCATCATGGCGCGCGAGGCCAATGCGCTGGGGCTCAACTGGAGCTATACCCCGGTCATCGACATCAATGCCGCCTGGCGCAGCGCCATTGTCGGCACGCGCTCCTTCGGCAGCGACATGGAGCGGATCGAGCGCCACGCGCTGGCCCAGATCGCCGCCTTCCAGGCCAATGGCGTGGCCGCCACCGTCAAGCACTGGCCGGGGGAAGGCTATGACGACCGCGACCAGCATCTGGTGACCACGGTCAATCCCCTGTCCATGGCGGAATGGGAAGCCAGCTTTGGCCGGCTTTACCGCAGGGCCATCGAGGCGGGCGTCCTGAGCGTGATGTCGGCCCATATCGCCCTGCCCGCCTTCGTGCGGGCGCTGGAGCCCGATGCCGGCGCCGAAGCCTTTCGGCCGGCCTCGATCAGCCGCATGCTCAACCAGGATCTGCTGCGGCGCGAACTGGGCTTCAATGGTCTCATCGTCTCGGACGCCACGCCCATGGCGGGGCTGGGCGACTGGGGACCGCGCGACGAGGTATTGCCGGAACTGGTCATTTCGGGATGCGACGTGATCCTGTTTTCGGACGATCCCAATGCCGACCTCATGCGGCTGGTCAAGGCCGTGGCCGACGGGCGACTGACTCAGGAGCGGGTGGACGAGGCGGCGACGCGCGTGCTGGCGCTCAAGGCTGCGCTGGGCCTGCATCGCCCGCGCCCGGCGCGCGACATGGCCGATATCGCCAGCCTTATCGCCAGCGACGAGCACCTGGCCGCGGCCCGCAGCGTCACGGCGCGAGTGCCCACGTTGGTCAAGGATGTACGCGGGCTGCTGCCGCTGTCGGTGGCCCGGCACCGCCGCATCCTGGTGTTCTCCGGCGGCGTGATACAGCCTTTCGCGCCGCATCCCCTTCCCCTCAGCCTGCCGCAAAGGCTGGCGCAGGAGGGTTTCGAGGTGAAGGTGTTTGAGCCGGGCATGGCCGTCAATCCGCGTGATTTCGACCTGGTGCTCTATCTCTTCGCCGAAGAAACCGTGCTGACGCGTAGCCATATCTTCCTCGACTGGCACAAGCTCACCGGCTCGGTTTTCGGGGCGATGACGCGCTATTGGCACGAATTGCCGACGCTGATGATTTCCTTCGGCTATCCCTATTACCTGCACGACGCGCCGCGCGTGCCGGCCTATGTCAACGCCTACGGATCGAGCGAAGCCCTGCAGGAGGCGGTGGTGGAGGCGATCCTGGGCCGTGCGCCTTTTGCCGGCACCAGCCCCATCGATCCTTTCGTGGGCAGCGAGCAGGGGAAATATTAGGCGCCACGCCTCAGCGGGGCGCGCGCTTGGCCAGGATGCGTTGCAGGGTGCGCCGGTGCATGTTGAGGCGGCGGGCGGTCTCGGAGACGTTTCGGTCACACAATTCATAAACGCGCTGGATATGCTCCCAGCGCACCCGATCGGCCGACATGGGATTTTCCGGCGGCTCGGGCTTATCCTCGCCGGTGGCGAGCAGAGCATTGATGACGTCATCGGCGTCGGCGGGCTTGCTCAGATAATCGACCGCGCCCAGCTTCACCGCCGTCACCGCCGTGGCGATATTGCCATAGCCGGTCAACACCACGGCGCGGGCATCGGGGCGTTTCTGATGGAGCGCCGAGACGACTTCCAGCCCATTGCCATCCTCGAGCCGCAGGTCGACCACGGCATAGGCCGGCGGCCGGGCCGCGACGGCAGCCAGGCCATCGGCGACCGAACCGGCGATGCGCACCTCGAATCCCCGGCGCGCCATGGCGCGCTCGAGCCGTTGCAGGAAAGCCGCATCATCGTCGACAAGCAGCAGGCTGGGGTCGGTGGCCAGTAGCTCTTCAATTCCGCTCATAGCTGTTCACTTAAAGCTTCCATGCGAAAAAATCAAAATTTCCGAGCGCCTTCGGCGGCGATTTCTATGGCGCTGCGCGGCCAGGAAATTCGCACCCGGGCATGACCGTTGGGGTCGATATTCTCGAAGGCCAGCCTGGCGCCGCTCCGCTCCAGCAGGGTCTTGGCGATGAAGACACCGAGCCCGAGCCCGCCGGGCTTGTTGGCATCGGGCCCCTGCGGGTCGCGGGGACGGCTGGTGAGATAGGGCTCGCCGAGCCTGGCGACCAGCTCGTGCGCGAAGCCGGGACCGTCATCGGTGATAACCACCGAAACCGATTCGGGGTCCCACCCCGCCTCGATGCGCACCATGCTGCGGGCAAAATCGGTGGCGTTTTCGATGATGTTGCCCAGCCCGTAGAGCAGGCCGACGCCGCGCTGGACCACCGGCTCGGGGCCGTCGGTATTCTCGTGATAGAAAAGAATGGCCTTGCCGCGCCCCTCATGGGGCCGGGCAACCTCGGCCAGAAGATCGGTCAGCGGCACGGCGGCGAACGGATCCTTGTCGTCGCTGCCCAGATTGCGCAGCTTGGTGAGGATGGCGCGGCAGCGCGCCGCCTGCTCGATGATGAGCTCCACGTCCCCGGCCAGATCGCTTCCCGGCTCCACTTCGGCCCGCATCTCCTTGGCGGCAAGGGCGATGGTGGAGAGCGGCGTGCCCAATTCATGGGCAGCGGCGGCGGCCAGGCCATCCAGGGCGGAAAGCTGCTCGCGGCGCGACAGTGCCAGCTCGGTCACCGCCAGCGCATCGGCGATCTGGCGGGCGTCATGGGCAACCCGGTTGATATAGGCCGAGACGAAGACCAGCCCGCTGATGATCGAGACCCAGATGCCGATGACATAGATGCGATTGAAAACCAGATGCTCGCCGGGCAGCCAGGGCAGGGGCAGGTGCCAGAGCGACACCAGCGAGGCGATGATGGCGGCGAGCAGCGCGATGAGGAAGGTGGCGCGTTGCGAGAGCGAGGCGGCCGAGACCGAAACCGGAGCGAGCAGAAGCAGCGAGAAGGGATTTTGCAGCCCGCCGGTCAGGGCGAGCAGCCCACCCAGCTGGCAAAGGTCGAATACCATCTGGCAGGCGGTGGAGAGCGGGGTGGGACGATGGGAGACGCCAAGGCGCAGCACCAGCCAGAGATTGAGGGCCACCGACAGGCCGATCAGGAGGAAACAGGCCAGAAGCGGCAGGGGAAAACCCAGACCGAAGGCGACGAAGAGCACGCTTACCGTCTGCCCGCCAATGGCCAGCCAGCGCAGCACGACCAGGGTTTGCAGGCGCAGGGGCCGCCAACTCGAAGGCGGAGGCAGGCTTTCAGCCGGGATCAGGGTCATCGCGCGCTTCTCACAGGGCTGTTCGGCTGCGTCATAGGACGAAAAAATCCGCTTTCAAGACCACAAAAACCATAGACACAGCATTGATCCTGCCCATGGACGTCCCACCTTAAAGCCATCGTGACTGGGAGAGAAACGACATGTCCACAGCAATCATCAAACCGCAATGGTCTCCGCTGACCATCACCCTCATGGTTTTGGGCTTCATCGCCTTCTGGCCGCTCGGCCTACTGGTGCTGGGCTACATCCTTTGGGGTGAAAAATTCGGAGGCTCGGCAGAAAAGGCCGAACATTACTGGAGCAAGGGCAAGGCCTGGTGCGGCGCCAATCGCGGCCATCGGGGCTGGGGCCGCCAGCAATACGGTTTTTCGTCCTCGGGCAATGCCGCCTTCGACGACTACCGCAACGAACAATTGCGCCGCCTCGAGGAAGAGCGTGCCCGGCTCGACGCAGAAATCGAAGCCTTCCACGAATATATGGCCAATCTCAACAAGGCCAAGGATCGGGAAGAGTTCGACCGCTTCATGAACGAGCGGCGTGGCTCGCGCCAGGGTTATGGCGAGAACCGCACCGATGACGGCGAGAACAACAAGAATGGCTGGGGCTCATAAAGCCCCTCCCCTCCTTTGGGCACTCGAACGGCAATGGGCGTCCCAAGGGGCGCCCTTTTTGTCGGGCCCGACATTTGAGGCTAATATGAGCCGACTCAAAACCAGAGCGTCATGAACCTTTTCTTCCGCTCCAAGCCCAGGATTCCCGCCAGCACCACCATCGACCTCGACGGGGTCACGGTGACCGTCACCGTGCGCGTCAATGCGCGGGCGCGCAGCTACAGGCTATCGCTGCCCCATGGGGGGCGCGCGGTGCTCACCCTGCCGCCGCATGGACAGTGGGCGGCAGCGGAAGCCTTTCTCGAAAAGCACCGCAACTGGCTGGCGGCGCGGCTGGGCCGGGCTCCCGCCCCGCCGCTTCTGGGCCATGGCGGTTCGATTCCCCTGCGCGGGGTGGCGCACCGCATCGTCGCCACCGGCAAGGTCAGGGGACGGGTGGAGACGGGAGAAGGCGAAGGGGACCCCACACTGTTCGTGCCGGGGGAGGCGGCGCATCAGGCGCGGCGCCTTATCGACTGGCTCAAGGACGAGGCCCAGAAGGACCTCGAAGCACGCAGCGCCTTTCACGCGGCGCGGCTGGGTGTGAGCGTCAAGGCGATCCGGATGCGCAGCCAGGTGAGCCGCTGGGGCTCATGCTCATCGACCGGCACGATCAACTACAACTGGCGGCTGGTTCTGGCGCCGCCCTTCGTGCTCGACTACGTCGCCGCCCATGAAGTGGCGCATCTGGTGGAGATGAACCATTCCCCCGCCTTCTGGGCAACAGTGAAGCGCACCCTGCCCGAGATGGAAAAGGGCCGCGCCTGGCTCAAGGCACATGGGCGCGAGCTGATGATCTACGGCCGCTAGGATGCCCCCTGAGGAGCATCCTTCACCCCATCAATTCTCGCCATTGCCGAAGATCAAATCCATCAGCGTGCGCTGGCGGCGCGGTTCCTGGTAGCTGGGCTGGGGCTGGCCGATGCTGGCCGGCGGCTGCATCTGAGTCGGGGCACCCGGCACCCAGACCGGCTGGCCGGTGGCCGGATCGACCACCAGCACCATGGGCTGGCCGGTTTCGGGATCGATGGGCGCTTCGCCCACGCCATTGCTCTGCGGTTGCAGCGGATAGCCGGTTACCGGATCGATGGCCTGGCCCCCGATCGCCTGCCCCACCGGCAGGCCGGTGGTCGGGTCGATCTGGTTGCCATTGGCGTCGATCAACATGCCGCCCTCGGGCAGGCCCACGCCCAGGCCCGGATCGGCCGTCTCGAAGCCGTTAAGGGCGCTGGCCGGGACGTATTGGCCGGTGGTCGGATCGATGCGCAGCAACTGCCCTGTTGTCGGGTCGGTGGCGGTTTCAACCGGCTGGCCGGTATCCGCATCGACATATTGGGTGACCATCTGGCCGCTGACAGGATCGACTCCCTGCTGGGCCACCAATTGCCCGCCATAGCTACCACCCGGGATCTTGGCGATGGTTTTTCCCGCATGGGCCTTGGTCATGAACTCGGACCAGATCGCGGCCGGCACGTTGCCGCCGGACAGGGTGGTCTTGGTGTCGTTGTCATTGCCCAGCCACACGCCGGTGACCATGGCGGCGGTATAACCCACGAACAGGGCGTCACGGGCATTCTGGCTGGTGCCGGTCTTGCCTGCGAATTCCCAGCCGCCCAGATTGGCGCCCCGGCCGGTGCCCACTTCGACGGCGGTTTCCAGCATATCGTTCATCTCGGCCAGGATATTGGGCGCAACCACACGGCCCGGACCGGCATCGGAGGCCTCGTACAGCACCTTGCCCTCCTTGGATTCGATGCGGGTGATGACGTTGGGGATGACGCCGAAGCCACCATTGGAGAAGGGGGCGTAGGCGCTGGTCAATTCCAGAAGGTTCACTTCCTGGGTGCCCAAAGCGATGGAGGGCACGGCGGTGAGCTGGCTGGAAATGCCCATGCGGCTGGCCACCTCGATCACCTTTTCGGGCGTCACGTCGATGGCGAGGCGCGCGGCGATGGTGTTGAGCGAATAGGCCAGACCCTGGCGCAGCGTCACCGTGCCGGCATATTTTCCCGAGGCATTGCGCGGGCTCCAGCCATTATATTCGAATTGGGCATCCTCGGCCAAAGTGTCCGGGGTGTAGCCCTTTTCCATCGCCGCCATATAGACGAAGGGCTTGAAGGTAGAACCGGGCTGGCGCCGCGCGGTGACGGCGCGGTTATATTGGCTGGCCTGGTAATCGACGCCGCCGACCATGGCGCGCACCTTGCCATCGACATCCATGGCCACCAGCGCGCCCTGGTTGAAGCCGCGCTTGGGACCTTCCGAGGCCACCATTTCCTTGACGATGAACTCGGCGTCCTTCTGCATCTTGAAGTCGATGGTGGTCTGGACCACCACGTCGGATTCGATCTCGCCGATATAGGCCGTCATCAGGCTTTCAACCCAGTCGGCGACATAGGATTCGGAGCCCGCAACGCGGGTGCGCACACTCTGGTCGGGGTCGATCTGGGCAGCGGCGGCTTCCTCTTGGGTGATATAGCCTTCGCGCGCCATGGCCGCGAGCGCCAGGCGCTGGCGCTCGATGGCGCGCTGCGGATGGGTCTTGGGGTTATAGGCGGCGGGCGCCGGCAGGATGCCGGCCAGCATGGCGGCCTGGCCGAGCGAGAGATTGCGCGCCGAAATGCCGAAATAGGTCTGGGCCGCCGCCTCGATGCCGGTGGTGCCGGAGCCGAAATGCACGCGGTTGAGATAAAGCTCGAGAATCTCTTCCTTGGTGTAGTTCTGCTCCAGCCATACGGCCAGGATGGCTTCCTGCACCTTGCGGCCCAGCGTCTGGTCGGGGGTCAGGAACAGGTTCTTGGCCACCTGCTGGGTGATGGTGGAAGCCCCGCGTGTGACGCCGCGCGCCTGGATCGATTCCACCGCCACGGCCAGAAGCCCGATCGGATCGACGCCGAAATGGCTCATGAAGCGCCGGTCCTCGCTGGCGATCACGGCGGCGGGCACATAATAGGGCAGTTCCCGATAGGTCACCGCCTCGCCGCCGGTCTGGCCGCGATTGGAGATCAGGCTCCCATCGGCGGCCAGGATGCGGATATTGGGCGGGCGCTCGGGAATGGCCCAGCTATTGGCCGAGGGCAATTGCGCGCCGAAATAGACGATGACGCCGATAACGGCGATGCCGCCCCAGAGGCAGGCGACGAAAGCCCACCAGAGCAGACCCATGAGAAAGCCGCCGCTGCGCGAGCGGCGCTTCCTGGATTTTGCCGGCTCGGCCTTGCCGCGACGCGGTGTCTTGGGGGCCTTTGGCGGCTTGCCGCCGCCCGCGCCGCCGGGCGGATTGCGCTCGCCGGCGACGGAAAAACCCATGGAGCTGCCCATGGCCGGCTCGACCCGCTCGGCGTTTCCGCCGCGACGCGCTTTCGCCGGCTTCTTGCCCGGACGGGCGGGCTGGTTGCCAACCCGGTCATCGGCGGAAATGCGGAAATCCATCAAGCGGGTCCTGAGAAAAGCTGCCTTAAGCTTGCTTCTAGCGCGTTCGCTCCCTTTGGGAAACCGAAGCTTAGCGAAAGGTTAAGGCCGAACC
>NZ_JAUCDN010000147.1:0-8153 GCF_034675085.1 Devosia sp. | reverse complement strand
TCCGTTCAAGGATGGAAAGTTCGGCATCAACTGCAGCGGCTATTTCGCCTCGCGCAATACCAGCAAGAAAAGCGTGACGCTCGACGTCAAGACGCAAGAGGGCCGCGCGCTGGTGTTCGACCTCATCCGCCAATCGGACGTGGTGAGCAATAATTTCGGGCCCGGCGCCATGGAGCGGCTGGGGCTGGATTATGAGACGGTGCGGGAAATCAAGCCCGACATCATCTATCTGTCCATGCCGATGTATGGCGATACCGGCCCCAAGGCGAAAATGCTGGGGGTGGGCATGACCATCAGCGCCGCCACCGGCTTCATCTGGGGGACGGCCTATAAGGAAAACGACCCGGTGGGCCCCGGCACTCATTATCCCGATCACGCGGCAAACCCCTATCACGCCGCCTTTGCGGTGCTCGCCGCGCTCCGCCATAAGCGCCTGACCGGCGAGGGCATGAAGATCGACCTGTCGCAGGTGGAATCCACCATCAATTTCCTCGGCTCGGCTCCGGTGAGCCATGCCATGACCGGTAAGGAGCCGCCCCAGATCGGCAATCGCTCCATGGAGGCGGCGCCGCATGGGCTTTATGCTTGCGCGGGGGACGATGAATGGTGCGCCATCACGGTGCTGGACGAGAGCCAATGGGCGGCCTTCGCCCGGATCACCGGCGCAACGGATCCGCGATTTTCCACCGTCGCCGGCCGGCTGGCCCATCAGGACGAATTGGACCGGCTGGTGACGGACTGGACCCAGCAACGCTCGGCCGATGAGGCTGCCAAGGCGCTGGTGGAGGCCGGGATTCCGGCGGCGAGGGTGGCCAATTCCCGCTATCTGGTCGAGAGCGATCCGCAACTGGCGGCGCGCCAATATTGGCAGCGCGTGGAGCACCCCGAACTCGGCAACAGCCTTTATGCCTCGCCGCCTTACCAGGTGGATGGAGAGCGGGTGGAGCTTGGCCGGCCGCCGCTGCTGGGCGAGCACACACACACGATCCTGCGCGATCTGCTGGGTCGGGACCAGGCCGAAATCGAGCGGCTGGGCAATTTGGGAGTATTCAAATGAAGGCATTGAGACGGGTCGCCTCGGTTATCGGGGTGGGCCACAGCGACTGGGTCGGCGACTGGACGCGCGTGCGCAATGGCGAGCGGCCGGACGATTGCTACGGCTATGCCGCATCGGCTTTTCGCAATGCCCTCAAGGACGCCAACATCACCCGCGACCAGATCGACGGCCTGATCGTGGGGCCGACCACGGCCTATGAGCGCATGGGCGAAGTGCTGCACATGAATGTGCGCTGGGGCGACCAGGCCGATGCGGTGCTTTCGGTGGCGCAAGCCTGCATGGCCATCGAAACCGGCATGGCCGATGTGGTGGCGCTGGTCTATGGCAACGACCAGCGCTCCGTGGGCACGCAATATGGCGGCCCCCAGGCCATGGGGGGCGACCAGTTTCTCTCCTATGTCTATCACTCCCCCTGGGGCATGACCTCACAGGGCGCGCTTTATGCCCTGATGTTCCAGCGCTATTCCGAACTGTACGGCATTTCCGAGCGCGATCTGGGCCATGTGGCGGTGGCGCAGCGCCAGGGCTCGGCGCGCAATCCCAATGCCATCATGCGCAAGGAAATCTCGCTCGAGGATTACATGGCGGCGCCCTATATCACCGAGCCGCTGCGCCTGTTCGACTATTGCCTCATCAACGATGGCGGGGTGGCGCTGATCATCGCCGAACAGGGGCTGGCGCGGAAGCTGTCGCCGCGCCCCGTTTCCATCGAGGCGGTGGGGCGGTTCGACCTCAACACCGGGGCGACCTCGCTCGAACCCCGCCTCACCGATTTCTACCGTCCGGCCCAGCAGGCAGTGGCCGAGCAGATTTTCGGCGACACCAATCTGGACCCCAAGGATATCGACGTCCTCCAGGTCTATGACAGCTTCTCGGTGCATGTTCCGCTGGCGCTGGAAGGCTATGGCTATTGCAAGGTGGGCGAGGCGGGCAAATTCATGCGCGAGCAGGGGATCGGGCTTGCCGGCGCGCTGCCCACCAATACCAGCGGCGGGCATTTGTCCGAATCCTACATGCAGGGCTGGAACCACCAGATCGAATGCGTGCGCCAGGCGCGCGGCGAATGCGGCGACCGCCAGATCGAAAACTGCCGCCTGGTCCATTATACCTCGGACGTGGCGGGCAAGGCCGTGTCCATCATCTACGGTTCGGAGGGCTGAGCATGCAAACCACCACCACACCGCCCCGCGTGCTAGGCCTTTATGACATTCCCTTCTGGGAAAAGATGCGCGACGAAAACGCCATGAAGCTGCAATGTTGCAGCGATTGCGGCGCATGGCGCTATCCGCCCGGCCCGATATGCCGGGAATGCCTGTCGCCCAATTCCGAATGGAAGCCTGTTTCGGGCGGCGGCGAATTGCTGAGCTGGGTGCGCTTTCACAAGCAATATCTGCCGGCCTATCCCGCGCCCTACAACGTCATTGCCGTGCGGCTCGACGAGGGCCCCACCATCATCAGCAATCTGGTGGGCGAGGAGGGCGGCAAGCACCTGATCGGCCGCCGCGTGCAATTGCAGCTCGACAGGATGGACGATGGCGTGGTGCTGCCGCGCTTCGTGCTGGCTCAACAGGATTAGTGTGTTTCAATGGTAAAAGCTGTTCGCGTTCACGAATATGGCGGCCCCGACAAGCTGCGTTACGAGGATATCGAAATCGGCGAGCCAGGGCCGGGCGAGGCCTATGTGCGCCACACCGCCATCGGGCTCAATTTCGCCGATCTGCATAATCGGGAAGGGCGCTATCCGCTGCCCTCGCTGCCCCATGTGCTGGGCGGGGAGGCGGCCGGCGTCGTCACCAAGATCGGCCCGGACGTGACGGATGTGAAAGTGGGCGACCGGGTGGCCTACGCCGCCGGCGGCCCCAATTTCCCGCCCGGCTCCTATGCCGAGGCGCGGCTGTTCGATGCCAGCCGGCTGGTCATCCTGCCCGACGAGATCGACGACATTACCGCCGCCGCGATGATCGTGAAGGGCCTGACCGCGCAATATCTGCTCAAAAGCGTCTATCCGGTCGGGCCGGGCCAGACCATATTGCTGCATGCGGCAGCGGGCGGCGTCGGCCAGATCATGAGTCAGTGGGCGGCCCATCTGGGCGCGCGCGTCATCGGCGTCGTCAGCTCCGAGGCCAAGGCCGAGCAGGCGCGGCAGAATGGCTGCCATCACGTGCTGATCGGCTCGCAGGAAGATGTCGCCGCGCGCGTGCGGCAATTGACCGGGGGCGAGGGCGTTCCGGTGGTGTTCGACTCGGTGGGCAAGGATACGTTCGAGACGTCCCTCAAGAGCCTGCGTCCGCGCGGCACGCTGGTCAGCTTCGGCACCGCTTCGGGGCCGGTGCCGCTGTTCGATCTGTTTCTGCTCAACAAGATGGGCTCGCTCACCATCACCAGCGCCGCCTTTGCCTGGTTCTTCCGCAGCCGCCCCGAATTGCTGTCCCGCGCCGCCGATCTGTTCGATGTGGTGCTGCGCGGCGTGGTCAAGGTGCCGGTCAACCGCACCTTCCCGCTGGCCGACGCCGCCGAGGCGCATCGCGCCATCGAACAGCGCCAGACCCATGGCGCCAGCGTGCTCATTCCGTGAATGGGCAAGGCCCGGGGCGTCAGCCCCGGGCGATCGCTTCGAGCTGGGCCAGAAGCGCCTCGGGCACCTCCAGCGTTCCTCTCGCCATGATCTGCCGCCTTGTTTCGGCCGAACGGTCGAAGGGCATGCGCACATTGCCATCCGCCTCGGCGGGACGGGCGGCGCGCACCTTGTCGGCATAGTCGGAAATGCGGGCTCGGAAGGTGGCTTCGTCACTGAACAGATCGGGCCTGATGGCGATGAAAAAGAAGCCGCAATCGCGGTAATCCTCGGGCATAAGGCCGCCGCCGGCCATGATGCCGAACATCTGCACCACCAGCGCCAGCCCGGAGCCGCGATGGCCGCCCCACACCTTGATCGCCCCACTCAGCGCGGCGAGGGGATCGATGGTTTCATTGCCCTGGGCGTCATAGGCGACGCCGGGGCGAAGCTCCTGGCCCAGCCGGTCGGCGAGCACCGCCTCGGCCACCATGATCTGGGAGGTGCCGGTGTCGAAGATGATGGGCTGGTCGTTGGAGGGAAAGGCGAAGGCGATGGGATTGGTGCCGAACCGGCCCTCGCTGGCGCCATGCGGGGCAACGCGCGGGGCCGAACTGCCGAAAGCCATGGCGACCATGCCGGCGGCGGTGGCGATTTCCATGTAATGGGCATACATGCCCGAATACCAGGTGTTGAAGGCGCCGACCGCGCCGATGCCATTGGCTTTCGCCTTTTCGATGCCCAGCCGCACGGCCTCATGGGCCACCAGATAGCCGCAACTGTCCCCGCCATCGATCACCGCCGATACGGGCGTATCGCGCTCGATGCGCATCGGGCGCGGCGCCGGCCCGGCCTTGGTGCGCTCGATGATGGAAAGTGCCCGCGACAGCCCGGCAAAACCGACGCCACGCAATTCGCAGCCGATGATCTGGTCGGTGATGATCCGCGCCTCGGCGGCAGAAAAGCCGGTGTTCCGCAGCGCCCGCGCCACCAGGGAATCGGCCTCTGAAATTCCGATCTGCATTCTTCTCTCGCCTTAAATGTCGACAGAATGGTTTCTAGCATGCCGCTGGAGCGGATGCAGGGGGAAATTCCAATACTCCGCTAAGGTGTTAGCTTAATGGTGATTTATGCTCCCATGCAAAGGAAGAGAATGACGCTTGAAGTGGGGCCTGTTGCTCCATTAAAGTCGACACTTGGAATGAATATCGCGTTGAAGGTGATCTCATGAGTCGCGTCGAGGCTGCCAAATTGGTGCCGCATCAGCCCTTTCGTCCCGAATGGCTGTCGCTGACACGCGAGGCCATCATCGATCCCGAGCGCCCCATCATCGATGCCCATCATCATTTGTGGGACAAGCCGGGCGCGCGCTATCTGCGCGCCGACCTGCTGGAGGATGTGGGCAGCGGGCACAATGTCGTTGCCACCATCTTCGCCGAGGGCAGGGCCAATTATCTCAGCAATGGCGCGCCGGAATTGCGCTCGCTGGGCGAAACAAGGCTGGCCGCCGACGCCGCCATCGGCCCGGAAAAGGCGCAGCTTTGCGCGGGCATTATCGGCTTTGTCGACCTCACCCTGGGCGCCGAAGCCGGGCCGGTGCTCGACCGGCATGTCGCGGCGGCCAATGGGCGCTTTCGGGGCGTACGCAATACCTCGGCCTGGCATGCCAACCCCAGCGCGCGCGGCTCGGCGGTGGATTGCCCGCCGGGGCTGCTGCAACAGCCGGCCTTTGCCGAGGGGCTGGAGCAGCTGGCGCGGCGAAACCTGGTGTTCGACGCCTGGATGTATCATACCCAATTGCTCGACCTGGTGGAGCTGGCGCGGGCGCTTCCCCAGCTCCGCATCGTCATCAACCACCAGGGCGGGCCGCTGGGGATCGGCCCCTATGCGGGCCGGCGCGAAGCGGTGTTCGAGGATTGGAGCCACGCCATGGCGCGGCTGGCGCAGTTCGACAATATCCATGTCAAGCTGGGCGGCTTCGGCATGACCATGGCCGGATTCGACTTCCACCTGCGCGAGCGCCCGCCCACTTCCGATGAATTGTCAGAGGCATGGGGGCCGTATATGAGGTTCTGCATCGATACATTCGGGGCCGAACGCTGCATGTTCGAAAGCAATTTTCCGGTCGATCGGGGCACGACCTCTTATGCCGTGCTGTGGAATGCCTTCAAAAAGATCGTTTCGGGCGCTTCCGAACAGGATAAGCATGCCCTTTTCTATGCCACGGCAGCCAGGGTCTATGCACTGGCGCTTCCCGTCGAGGGCACATGACGAGCGACACTTCACACCCCCGGACCAGCGACATGATGACCCCTGAGCAATCCCTGGCGCAGGCCCAGACCGTCATCCGTGGCATCATCGCCAGCCAGCATGACCGGCCCTCGCTCGTCGCTCAGATCGCCTGCGAAGTGGGCGCCGAAATCGTGGAAGGGCTGATCCCGCCCGACCACGATCTCAATACCGTGGAACTGGCCCGGCGCTACGACACCAGCCGCACTCCGGTGCGGGAAGCATTGATCCTGTTGGAGAATGAAGGGTTGGTCGATATCGCGCCGCGCCACCGGCCGCGCGGGCGTTCGTTCACCTTCGATGAAATCAGCGAAATCTACCGCACGCGCGCCGTGCTCTACGACCTGATGGCCGCGGAAGCGACGCTGCGCATCGTCAATGAGGATATCGAGGTTCTCGCCGCCATTCTGGAGCGCATGCGGGACGCCTGCGAGCGCCATGACGTGGTGGCCTATTCCTGGCAGAGCGTCGCCTTCCACGACAACAATACGCGCATGTCGGGCAACAATACCGCCAAGCGCATGCATGATTCCCTATTGCTGCGCACGCTGATGGTGCGACGCCTGGCGCTGGCCCAGCCCGACCGGCTGGAGCGGTCCCTGGAAGACCACACCCAATTGCTGCGCGCCTATGAGAACCGCAACCCCGCCCTGGCCAGCGCCATTCTGGGGGCCAACCACAAGGCGTCGCTGGTGGCCATCGAGGCTTATTTCAAGCGCACCGGCACGCTCGACCTGCCCGAGGATGTCAACGGCCTGGCCAAAGCGCAACTGGCGCGGGCCGGCGCCTAGCCCGATGTCTGAAATGCTGCATTATGAGGCCGACGGAGAAAGCGGCGGACCCACGCTGCTGCTGATCCACGCCATGGGCGCGGATCTGAGCTTCTGGCGCGCGTGCCGGGCGATCTGGGCTGGCCGTTTCCGCTGCATCGCGGTGGATTTGCGGGGCAGCGGCGGCTCGGTTTCCGCTGCCCGACCCGTAACCGTCATGGATCACGTCGAGGATCTGACACGGCTGGCCGAAACGCTGGCGCTGGGGCCGCATATTCCGGTTGGCTGCGCCATCGGGGGCACGGTGGCGGCGGCCTATGCGGCGCGCAATGCCGAACGGTGCCTGGGGCTGGTGATGAGCAATCCCAGCATTGCCACGGGCGGTTCGGCCCGCGACGCATTGGCCCAGCGGGCCCACGCCGTACGGGAGGGGGGCATGGATGCCTGCATGCCCGGCGCGGTGGATGGGGCGTTCAAGGGCGATGACACTCTGGCGCGGCGCGCCGAATATACCGGCCGGTTTGCCGCTCAGGACCCCATCTCCTACGCCAATGTGGTCGAGGGCATACTGGAGCTGGATATCCGGGCGCTGGCGGGGACGATCGCGCGGCCCACGCTGATCGTGAGCGGCGACAACGACATCCTGCTGCCGCCGGGCGAGCATGCGGCGCCGCTCCATGCCGCCATTGCCGGCTCGGAGCGGGTGATGTTGCCGGGGGCGGCCCATTTCATCCCCTATCAGCGGCCGGCGGCCTTTGCGGGGCTGGTCATCGACTTCATCGAGCGCCGCTGCGCTCCCCGCCCATAGGGCAGGCGGGGAGCCATTCTGGTCAGAAGCGGCCGCTATCGGCCAGGGCCCGCAGCCAGATGGACACGGCGACAGCGCCGCCATCGGGCACGCCGAGGGCGCGCTGGCCCAGATAGCTGGCGCGGCCCAGCGCCGGGAACATGGCGCTGGTGGCTTGCGCACCCTCGTCGGCGGCTTGCGCGATGGCGTCGAGCCCGCCGCCCTGCTGGCCGGCGGTGAGCGCGGGCAGCAAGGCATCGATCATGGTGCGGTCTCCCGCCTTGGCGCCGCCCAATTCGGTGATGGCGGCGATGGCCGCCTCCAGCGCGTTTACCCAGTCGCCCGGCAAAGGCTGGGCCTTGTCATCCAGCCTGGTGGCGGCGCGCAACAGGGCCGTTGCATAGAACGGCCCCGAGCTGCCGGCGATGGCGCGGCGCAGGGCATTACCCAGATCGGTGAGAAGGCGGGCCGGGGTGGCGTAGCTATCCGCGCTCAGGGCGCGGATGGCGGCTGCGCCGCGCGCCATGCTGGCGCCCAGATCGCCGTCACCGGCCTGGGCATCAAGCGCGGTCAGGCGCTCCTCGGCCGCTTCCAGGGCGGTGGCGATAGCCTGCATCGCGGCTTTCAGATCGACGGTCAGCGGGCCCGGCGCCCCGGGGGGCGGCGTGGAGGCGGCTACGCCCTTTACCAGCTGGC
>NZ_JAUCDN010000146.1:0-8211 GCF_034675085.1 Devosia sp. | reverse complement strand
GTGAAAACTTCTGCCCCTAGAGGGTCAGATCTCGGTGGCATTCAACACGCGATGGCCTTCTGCATCGCGACTTCGTATGTGCCCTGCCCGATGCAGATGATCCGGTGCGTATCCTGAGAGGCGTTAAATGCCTGGCACTGGGCCAAGATCGCCTGCTCGGTCGCGCCCGTATTGCCGTACCAGAGTTCGATGTCGGCTCCCTGTGCGGCGCCTGCCCACGTCAGCGCAGCCGCCACAGCCGCGAGAAGAGTAGTCCTCATAGGTGTTGATCCTCCTGGTTGCGCTTAAAGCCGAACCATTTCGGCCGGACGCTTATCTTTGTTACTCATTATGTGTAACAGTTGCGTGACTGAGCGCAAGCCCCTCCGGGTGTGTGAAGTCAGCAAACGATTGAACTCCCGTGATCGAGGAATGGAAATTGTCACACATCCTCGGTATTTCGGAAGCTGGAGGTACACTTATGGCCTATTCGCCCGACAGCCGCATCGCGCCGCATTTCCTGCGATCCGACGAGGGTGGAGTCGTGTCGCCCAACGAACGGCATCTGCTCCACCTGCTCTGGCGGCATCCGGGCCTCGCACGTAGCGAAGTGACCGCGCACACGGACTTGGCGCAGCAGTCGGTCTATCGGATCATCGATCGTCTCGCGGAACGCGGCATCGTCGCTAAGGGATCGCCGAAACCTGGGCTCGGCAGCGGCCAGCCAAGCCCGATGCTGCGTCTGAACCCTTCACATGCTTACTCAGTCGGCGTCTCCGTGAACGCCGACGTCATCGACATCTGCATCATGAACTTCGCCGGCAATGTGCTCGCGGAAAGCAGCGTGCCGCTTCGAGAGCGCTCGATGACAGAATCGCTCGAACTCATTGTCGCCAAGATCAAGGAACAGCAGCAGCGCCACGACCTCGCCGAGGACTCCTTCTTTGGCATCGGTTTTGCCATTGCGGGCTTCCACGTTGGCGGGACGCGATTCAATGCGTCTTTGCCTTTGCACGAGTGGTCGTTGATCGAACTTGGCCCGATGCTGGCGGATTTCCTCGCCAAACCTGTTTGGGTGCTCAACGGTGGCCAGGCGGGAGCCGTGGCGGAGTCGATGTTCGGCGCGGGGCGCTTCATCAAGCATTTCGCCTACATCAGCTTCAACTACGGGCTTGGCGGGGGCCTAATCAGCGATGGTGAGTTGCTCGCCGGCGGCAACGGCAACGCGGCGGGCTTCACTCAGATGTACCCTGAGGAAGAGGTGCCTCACCGTCCGGCGCTTCAATCCCTCCTCGAGCAACTCAATCGCAACGGCGTCGACGTTCCTTCCATCACCTACATGCGCAAGAACTTCGATCCGAAATGGCGGGGCGTGTCTGAGTGGCTTGATGACGTAACGCCTGCATACAACCGCCTCGTGAATGCGATCTGGGCCGTCTTTGATCCGCAGGCGATCGTGTTTGGCGGACAGGTTCCTCCGGGGCTCGCACAACTCCTCAGCGCCCGCACGGACATCTTCGGCCGACCGCGCTACGGGGTCTCCCGGCCTGTTCCGAAGCTCATCATATCCGAGATTTCGAACGACGCTGCAGCGATGGGAGCGGCGGTTACGCCGTTCAAGTCCACCTACTACTGACCGGAGCGCCCGGCTCCGCCAAAACCATTGCGCCCGCTTCATTGTTACACTAAGAGTGTGACTGTTCGATGACGGCTGAGCATCCGGGTCGAGAGATCAGGTACCGTCAGCGGCAAGGCGTCCGCGGCCTCCGGAGCCTGGACCACCGGTGGGCGGCCAACCCTCCCAGGGTTCGCCCACCGGCACTTGGTCCCAACTTATTGGGCCCGCCACGCCCCGGAGGTGCCTCCGTTCCCACTCGATCCGAGAGGTCTTGCCGTGACGATCTTGAGCCTGCTGGTGCAACTGTTCAGCGGTGCCATGCTCCTGCTCTTCTCCGTAAGGTTCATGCGCATCGGCATAGAGCGATTGTGGAGCATGGCGCTTCAGTCCGCCATGGCTGAGGGTTCGTCCATCTTGCGTGGACTCTTGCGCGGCGCAGTTCTCGGTTTCGTTATGCAAGGCGGCACAGTCGTCATGTTGATGGCTGCGGGTCTGGCCGGCAGCGGCGCGGTCTCGATCAGTTCGGCATCGATCTTGGCGTTGGGAGCGGATCTGGGCTCGGCCGTTGCCGTCGGCTTCCTGCAACTCCCGAGTTCGGCGGTCGGTCCGCTGGCCATCCTCATTGGCGCGACCCTGTACCTGCGGGCGCCGCAACCGAGAGTTCGGAATTTCGGTCGTGTGGTCCTCGGCCTTGGGCTGATCTTTCTCGCCTTGTCGATCATTCGCGCCAGCGTTGAACCCATCGCCAATCTCGAGTCTACGGTTGGGCTGGCCGGATACCTGACACGGGACACCATTGCGGCGGCACTTGCGGGGCTTGGTTTGACTCTCGCCATGCACTCAAGTGTCGCTGCGATTTTGACCGCCGTGGCCTTCTCTGGCCACGCGATTGTCGGTCCTGCCGCCGTCATCAGCTTTGTACTCGGATGCAACATTGGCAGCGCGCTCCTGCCCCTTTGGCTACTGAGGGGTGAGAGTAGGCGCAGCAGGATCGTTCCGGCCGCCGTGGCCGTGCTCCGCGTCGGGGCAGCGATGCTGTTGATTGTTGTGATTGGGATGTTTCGCGTGAGCATAGACAGCGTCGTTCGAGGCGGCCCCGCCCAGGCGATGCTCGTGTGTCATCTCACCTTCAATTTCCTGCTGCTGTTGTCGGCGCCGCTTTGCCGGCGTTTGGCGCGAGATTTCGAAGTCCGCTTTGCTCAGCCGGTGGAACAAGACGATGCGTCAATTCCTGCCGGCTACATCGAGGACTCCTCAATCGCGGAGCCGGCTGTGAAGCGCAAGCTCGCGACCATGCTCGACCTTGCCTCCAGCATGCTTGACGAGGCGATGTGCAACTTCCCCGAAGCTGAGAAGATGCGCCTCTATGAGGGGCTCCGAGATGCATCCGCGCGTGTGAACTCAAGCGACGATGCCTCGCTCGCCGGCTTGCAGCAGATCGTCGACTTCGCCATCCGTATCGAGCGCTGTGGCGACGTCCTCGCCGGAAAGTTCCTGACGCTTCGGCTCGACCAACTGCGTGGGAGCTACCAATTCACCGAGGAAGGCCACGGGGAAATTGCCGAAATGGTCGAGGCCATTCGCCGGACGATCAGCCTCGCGCATGAGACGGCCTGGACTGGCGATCCATTGCCCGCCGAACGCTTGGTGCGTCACAAGCAGCACGTTTCAGACCTAGAGCAGCGAAGCCGTCACCGACATCTTTCGCGCTTGCGCGGCGGCAATCTCATCAGCCTGGCATCTAGCAACCAGCATCTCGAGACCATCGCGGCACTTAAGGAGATCAACAGCAAGATGGCGACAATCGGCTATGCCGTTCTAGAGCAGCACGGTGGATTGAAAAAGACGCGGCTCAAGTCGTCTGTTGCCGGCACACAGACATAGCAAACGAGAGCCAGCCACAGTCCGGATTCCGAGGTGATTGGGGTGGAGTATGGCGCACCCGCCGCGATTCGAACGCGGGGCCTTCGCCTTCGGAGGGCGACGCTCTATCCAGCTGAGCTACGGGTGCATCCTGCTTACGCAGTGCTTACGCGGGATTTCCGCGATTGCGAAGGGCTGGATACCCCTTGCGTAAGTCTTTGAACTCCTACGTACTTTTTCTTCCCGATCCCCACCAGCCAGACTTGACACGTGCCTTCGGAGGGCAGCGCTCTATCCAGCTGAGCTACGGGTGCCTCGGGCAGGGGCGGGCCCCGGCGCGAACGGGCGCAACCTAACCAAAGCCGCTTCATCGCGCAACGGAGATTTGCGCCGGACCGCATCGCCATCAAATTGCCATCACCCTGCCGCGATTGGGGACTATCGCGCCCCTTGGGCAATCGGCTAGAGAAGCGCCATGGCAAGCCTTACACATTCTTTTCCGCGCGTGGCGGCGCTGGGCGCGGCCGGGCTGCTGGCCCTCCTGGCCTCGGGCTGCTCGATGAGCGCGTTCAAGCCCGCCCCTGGCAAGGCCAGCCCGGTGCTGGCGCAGTTCTCCGCCCCGGCCACGCCCGAACCGGCAGCGGCGTCGGCCGTGGATGCCACCGCCGCCGAGGCGGTGCTGGTGGCCGAGGCTGCCCCTTCGGGGCACGTCCCCGATGCGGTGCAGGTGCCGGCGGCCCCTTCGGTCATGGCCTATGGCGGCAGCGGGCTCGACCCGCTCATCGCCCATTACTCCCAGCATTACAGGGTGCCCGAGACGCTGGTGCGCCGCGTCATCACGCGCGAGAGCAATTACAATCCGGCGGCGCGCAACGGCCCCTATTACGGGCTGATGCAGATCAGCCACGCCACCGCCACCACCATGGGCTATCGCGGCGCGCCGGGGGGCCTGCTCGATGCGGAGACCAATCTGCGCTATGCCGTGCGCTATCTGGCCGGCGCCTATGTTACCGCCGGGGGCAATGCCGACCAGGCCATGCGCTATTATGCCCGCGGCTATTATTACGACGCCAAGCGCGCCGGGCTGCTCGACGAGGCCGGGCTGCGCTGAGGCGCTTCCGCCGCACACGGGCTAAAGCCGCGTCGCGATCTTTCGGAGCAGCTCCGCACGCTTCCCCGCCTTGTTTTTTCGCATGGCCTTATCCCCAGACCGGTGCCCTTTGGGCAGACATGCTTCAGGCCCGCGCCCCCACCAGCAGGGCGATCTGCTCGGCCAGGTCCTGGCTGCGCATGGGCTTGCCGATGCGGGGCAGATCGGTCTCGGCGCCGCCGGGCAATTCGCCATAGCCGGTCACCAGCAATATGGGCAGGTCCGGGCGCAGGGCGCGGGCGCGCTCGGCCAGCTCCAGCCCGTTGAGGCCCGGCATGGCGAAATCGGTCAGCAGCAGGTCGATCGGCCCGTCGCCGGCCAGAAGCGCCAGCGCCTCGTCGCCCGAGGAGACCTCCAGGGCGCGATGGCCCAGATCCTCCAGCGTGGCGGCAGTGCCGATATTGATGAGCACGTCGTCGTCGACGGTCAGGATGGTCAGGCTCGGTTCAATCATCAGGGGCCCGAAAAGCGCATATCCGCAACACAAGCCCGCGCCATGCGCGGGCAACATGATGACACAGTCTGGCCGAAAAAAATGGTGCAAGTGAGGCTGGCCTTTTGCCGATGACGCATCTGCCCTAGACTTGCGCCTCTACCGGACTTTGGAATCGCCTCATGCATCTGCTGCTCGTCGATGGCTCGGGTTATATCTTCCGCGCCTTTCATGCCCTGCCCCCGCTCAACCGCAAGTCGGACGGGCTGCCCGTGGGGTGCGTTCAGGGCTTTTCCAACATGCTGTGGAAGCTGATGGAGGATCTCAAGGGCGATGACGAGCCCACCCATATGGCGGTGATCTTCGATCATTCCGGCAAGACCTTCCGCGATGCCATCTACGACCAGTACAAGGCCCACCGCCCGCCGGCGCCCGAGGAGCTGGTGCCGCAGTTTCCCCTGACCCGGGCCGCCACCCGCGCCTTCAACCTGCCCTCCATCGAGATGGAAGGCTGGGAGGCCGACGACATCATCGCCACCTATGCCACGCTGGCGCGCCAGGCCGGCGGCAAGGTCACCATCGTTTCGTCCGACAAGGATCTGATGCAGCTGGTCGAGCCCGATGGCGCGGTGCGCCTGCTCGACACCATTGCCCGTCCCGGCCAGCCGCCCCTGCGCTGGATCGGGCCCGACGAGGTGATGGCCAAGTTCGGCGTCACCCCTGACAAGGTCATCGACGTTCAGGCCCTGTGCGGGGACAGCGTCGACAATGTGCCGGGCGTGCCCGGCATCGGCGTCAAGACCGCCGCCGAGCTCATCAATACCTATGGCGATGTGGAAACCCTGCTGGCGCGCGCCGGCGAGATCAAGCAGAACGCGCGGCGCGAAAAGCTCATCGCCAATGCCGATCTGGCCCGCATCTCCAAGCAATTGGTGACGCTTTCGCGCGAGGTGCCGGTGGCCGAGACGCTGGAGGATCTCGCCCGCCAGCCCATCGAGCCGGGCAAGCTGTTTCCCTTCCTCAAGGCCATGGAGTTCAACGCCATCACCAAGCGGCTCGCCGGGCTGCTGGATACCGATCCCGAGGCCTGGGAGGCCGATCCGGCGCTCGCCGCCAAGCCGGCTTCGGGCGCCATCGGCTTTAACAATGAAGCGCGCGCCGAGGCCCGCGCCGCCCGCCAGGCCGAAAGCGGCCAGGCCGAGGCGGTGCTGGTGCGCCACGCCGCGTCCATGCATGACAAAATCCGCGCCATTCCCTTCGCGCCGGAGCATTACGAGATCATCCGCGACGCCGCCCGGCTGGAGCACTGGATCGAAGCCATCTACCGGGAGGGCCGGGTCGCCATCGACACCGAAACCACCGGCATAGGCAACCAGAGCGCCGATCTGGTCGGCATTTCGCTCTCCACCGCGCCGGGCAATGGCGCCTATATTCCGCTGGGCCATACCGAGGGGGCGGGCGATCTGCTGGGTGGCGGTCCAGTCGAGGGGCAGATGGACATGCGCGCCGCGCTCGATCTGCTGCGTCCGGTCTTTGCCGATCCGTCGATCCTGAAGATCTTCCACAACGCCAAATATGACCTGGGCCTGCTCGCGCGCTACGATATCGCGGTCAATGCCGTCGATGACACGCTGCTTTTGAGCTATGCGCTCGATGGCCCGCAATACAACGCGCTGGGCGAATTGGCCGACCATTGGCTGGGCCGGGCCGGCATTCCCATCAAGGAGCTGATCGGCAGCGGCAAGAACCAGATCACCTTCGCCCAGGTGCCCGTCGACACCGCGGCGCGCTATGCCGCCGAGGACAGCGACATGACCCTGCGGCTCTGGCATGTGCTCAAGCCGCGCCTGGCCGCGGAAAACATGACCACGCTCTACGAAACGCTGGAGCGCCCGCTGATGCCGGTGCTGGCGCGCATGGAAGGGCGGGGCATTTCGGTGGACCGGCAGATCCTGTCCCGGCTTTCGGGCGATTTCGCCCAGCGCGCCGCCGCTTTCGAGGCCGAGGCGCACCAGCTGGCCGGGCAGAGCTTCAACCTCGCCTCCCCCAAGCAGCTTGGCGAAATCCTCTTCGACAAGATGGGGCTCGAAGGGGGCACCAAGACCAAGACCGGAGCCTGGTCCACCGGCGCCGACGTGCTGGAGGACCTGGCCGCCAAGGGCGTGCCGCTGGCGCGCACCATCGTCGACTGGCGCCAGCTCACCAAGCTGATGGGCACCTATACCGATGCCCTGCCCAATTACATCAATCCGCGCACCGGGCGGGTACACACCACCTATTCCCAGCATTCGGTGCTGACGGGGCGCCTCAGCTCCAACGACCCCAATCTGCAGAACATCCCGGTGCGCACCAATGATGGCCGCAAGATCCGCACCGCCTTCGTCGCCGCGCCGGGCCGGCTGCTGATTTCGGCCGACTACAGCCAGATCGAATTGCGCGTGCTGGCCCATATCGCCGATATCGGCGCCCTCAAGGATGCCTTCGAGGAGGGGCTGGACATTCACGCCATGACGGCGAGCGAAATGTTCGGCGTGCCGGTCAAGGACATGCCTTCGGATGTGCGCCGGCGCGCAAAGGCCATCAATTTCGGCATCATCTACGGCATTTCCGCCTTTGGGCTGGCCAACCAGCTCGGCATCGGCCGCAGCGAGGCGGGCGACTATATCAAGACCTATTTCGAGCGCTTCCCCGGCATCAAGGACTATATGGACATACAGCGCCGAAGGGTGAAGGAGGACGGCTACGTCACCACCATTTTCGGCCGCCGCATCAATTTCCCCAATGCGCGCTCCTCCAATCCGGCCGAGCGCAGCTTTGTCGAGCGCGCCTCGATCAACGCCCCTATCCAGGGCTCGGCCGCCGATATCATCCGCCGCGCCATGATCCGCATGGAGCCGGCCCTCGCCAGGGCCGGCATCGCCGCCGACATGCTGCTGCAAGTGCATGACGAGCTGATCTTCGAGGTCGACGAAGGCACCGAAAATGCCGCGATTCCGGTCATCACCGAAGTCATGGAAAGCGCCGCCGAACCCGCCATGCGCCTCGCCGTTCCCATCAAGGTCGACGCCCACGCAGCAAAAAACTGGGACGAGGCACATTGAGGGGGCCCCGCGCCGGAATGACATCGGGGGTTGAGTTTGGCTCCAAGACCATCCCACTCACGATGTC
>NZ_JAUCDN010000145.1:0-8212 GCF_034675085.1 Devosia sp. | reverse complement strand
TTTTATCGCGTTTCCGAACCGGAAAACCGGTATCCACTTTTCCTGGAAACGCTCTAGGCTTCCGCCGGCTTCTGTGCCGGGCGGCCTACCGTCTTGGCCAGGTCGGCCACGTCGAGGAAGAAATCGGCCTGGCGGCGCAGATCGTCCGAAATCATCGGCGTCGGCGTCTGCAAGGTGGATACCACGGTCACCCGCTTGCCCCGGCGCTGAAGCGAGGCCACCAGAGCGGTGAAGTCGCCATCGCCGGAAAACAGCACCATGTGATCGAAATGGGGCGCCAGCTCCAGCGCGTCCACGCACAATTCGATATCCATATTGCCCTTCACCTTGCGCCGGCCAGTTGCGTCGGTGAATTCCTTGGCTGGCTTGGTGACGACGTTGAATCCATTATAATCGAGCCAGTCGATCAACGGGCGAATGGATGAATATTCCTGGTCCTCGACCAGCGCCGTATAATAATTGGCGCGCAATAGAAACGCCTTGCTGCCGAATTCCGCCAGCAGCCGGCGATAATCGATATCGATGCCGATGGCCTTCGAGGTGGCGTAGAGATTGGCGCCGTCAATGAACAGCGCAACCTTTTCCCGAGGGTCGATTGCCATACCAATATCCCCAAAACATGGAGCGCCAATCACCGGGGCTATATTGCGCGGACTGTAAGAGACGTCCAAATAGCCATCCAGAAATATCAATAAAACGCGCTTTGTTGCGCTATTCGCATGTTTCATTCGGCCCGGCAAGCCGGTCAAACCGTCACAGGGCAGGGAATGGGACTCATCATGATGCAAACCTTGTGCCGCGAGCGGTCTTGGTGTAATGAAGCGCTCAATTCCATAAATTTTGGAGACGTTCGTGGCACGCGTCACCGTTGAAGACTGCATTGAAAAGGTCGACAATCGCTTCGATCTGGTTCTCATGGCCGCCCACCGCGCGCGCATGATTTCGTCGGGTGCGCAGATCACTGTCGCGCGCGACAACGACAAGAATCCCGTGGTGGCGCTGCGTGAAATCGGCGACGGCGCCATTTCGCCCGAGGATCTGCGCGAGGACCTGATCCATTCGCTGCAGAAATATGTCGAGGTCGACGAGCCCGAAGGCCAGGCCGCGCCGCTGGTGGAAAATGCCGGCGACGACGATTCGATCAGCTTCGACACCATCAGCGAAGAAGAACTCCTGCGCGGCATCGAAAGCCTCGCGCCGCCGGAGCGCCGCGACGACTGAGTTGCGTCAACCCTTTATAAGCTTATATGAAAAGAGCGTCCGGCCCCGCGTCGGGCGCTCTTTTCATTTCCGTTGCAGGCGTTAAGCTCGATCCCTCGAGCGAACGGCTAATCCCATGATGCGTCAGTACGAGCTTGTCGAACGCGTTCAGGCCTATAACCCGAACGTCGACGAGCAATTGTTGAACAAGGCCTATGTCTACGCCATGCAGAAGCATGGCTCGCAAAAGCGCGCCTCGGGGGACCCCTATTTCAACCATCCCCTGGAAGTGGCGGCCATTCTCACCGAGCTCAAGCTCGACGACGCCTCTATCGCCGTGGGCCTTTTGCACGACACCATTGAGGATACCGACGCCACTCGCGCCGAGATCGACCAGCTTTTCGGCGCCGAGATCGGCGCGATCGTCGATGGCCTGACCAAGATCGACAGGCTCAATCTGGTTTCGCGCGAGGAGGCGCAGGCCGAAAATCTGCGCAAGCTGCTGCTGGCCATCAGCCAGGATGTGCGGGTGCTGCTGGTCAAGCTCGCCGACCGCCTGCACAATATGCGCACGCTCGAATACATGCCGCCCGAAAAGCGGCAGCGCATCGCCCAGGAAACCATGGACATCTATGCCCCGCTGGCCGGGCGCATGGGCATGCAGGACATGCGCAGCGAGCTGGAAGACCTCTCCTTCCGCATTCTCCAGCCCGATCACCACGCCGCGATCACCGCGCGCCTCGCCGAAATGCAGGCCAATTATCGTGAAGTGATCGCCAGCATTTCGGCGGAGCTGACCGAGCGGCTGGAAGCCGAAGGCATCGTCGCGCGCGTCAAGGCGCGGGTGAAGTCGCCCTATTCGATCTTCTCCAAGATCGAGCGCAAGTCGATCGCCCTCGAACAGCTCTCGGACATGATCGGCTTCCGCGTCATCGTCGGCTCGGTGGAGGAATGCTACCGCACCGTGGGCGTGGTCCATACCAAGTGGAAGGTCGTGCCGGGGCGCTTCAAGGACTACATCTCGGTTCCCAAGCACAATGACTACCAGTCGATCCACACCACCATTGTCGGCCCCGGCCGGCAGCGCGTGGAATTGCAGATCCGCACCGAGGAGATGGATCGCATTGCCGAGTTCGGTATTGCCGCCCATGCCCTCTACAAGGATGGCGCCTCGGCCAATCTGGGCCGTATCGAGATGGAATCGCAGGCCTATGGCTCGCTGCGCCAGACCATCAGTCACCTGACCACCGGCAATTCCTCCACCGAGGATTTTCTCGAATACACCAAGCTGGAACTGTTCCAGGACCAGGTGTTCTGCTTCACCCCGCGCGGGCGCCTGATCGCCCTGCCGCGCGGCGCGACGCCCATCGATTTCGCCTATGCGCTGCATACCGACATCGGCGACACCTGCGTGGGCGCCAAGATCAACGGCTCGATCCTGCCGCTGGTGACGCAATTGCGCAGCGGCGACGAAGTGGAAATCATCCGCGATCAGAACCACATGCCCCCGCTCAACTGGCTCGGAATCGCCGCCACCGGCAAGGCCCGCGCCGCTATCCGGCGCGCCGTACGCCATGCGGGGGTGCAGCGCGCCTTCGCGCTGGGCGAGCACGTGCTCAACATGATGCTGGAGCGCGAAGGCGTCATGCTGGACGAGAGCGAGGCCAAGGCGCTGGCCGAAGCCCTGGCCATGCCCAGCCGGCGCGACCTGCTGATCGCGGTGGGCGAGGGCAAGATCGGCTCCGATCCCCTGGCGGCGGCGCTGGCCCAGCTCAAGGGGCTGCGCAAGCGCCGGCGCAAGCTCGACCTGCCTGTCGCCAACACCGCCGATGGCTGGTTCGCTTTGCGCGCCACCGATCTCTTCCGCTTCCGCGTGCCGGGCGGGCAGAAATCGGGCCCCCGCGCCAAGACGGCGCTGGCCCAGCTCGATTTCCACATGCCGGTCACGGTGTCGGGGGAGGGCGTGGTGCCCGGCGACCGCCTCGTGGGCATCCTTCAGCCCGATGCGCCACTGATGGTCTATCCCATCCATTCCGACGCCCTGATCGACAAGCACGACAGCGACGTGGCCTGGGTAGACGTGCGCTGGAACCTCGTCGGTGGCGAGGACAAGCTGTATCCCACCGTCATCACCATGGAATCGGTCAACAAGCCCGGCTCGCTGGCGCAAATCTCATCGGCAATCGCCGCCTGTGAGGCCAATATCAACAATCTGGTGATGCGGATGATTTCGCCCGACTTTCACCAGATGATTTTCGAAATCGAGGTGCGCGACCTTGCGCAACTCACCGATGTTCTGGCAACGCTCAAGCGCAGTCCCGGCCTCAGCGCCGTGCAGCGTGCCGGCATTCGCGAGGCGGGCATGATTTCCACCCTCGAATGGGACGGCAAGGTCGACCGGAGGTTCAATGATGACGCAAGATGAGGTTCTGGCCATTTTCCGCGAATGCGGCGCCATGCTGGAGGGCCATTTCATCCTCTCCTCCGGGCTGCGCTCGCCGGTCTTCCTGCAAAAGGCGCGCGTCTTCCAATATGCCCGCCAGACCGAAAAGCTGTGCAGGGCGCTGGCCGAAAAGATCCATGCCGATGGCTTCGGCGATGTGACCAAGGTGGTCTCTCCGGCCATTGGCGGCATTATCCCCGGCTATGAGACGGCCCGTCACCTCGATGTGCCGGCGCTTTACACCGAGCGGGTCGATGGCCGCTTCGAATTGCGCCGCGGCTTCGAGATCGCCCCCGAGGACAAGGTGGTGGTGGTGGAGGACATCGTCTCCACCGGCCTCTCCATCCGCGAATGCGTCGAGGCCCTGCGCGCCATCGGCGCCAATGTGGTGGCCGCCGCCTGCCTCATCGACCGCTCCGGAGGCGAGGCAGATGTCGGCGTGCCGCTGGTGAGCCTCATCCAGTACAAGGTCCCGGCCTATCCTGCTGACGCGCTTCCCCCCGAACTCGCCGCCATACCCCCCGTCAAGCCGGGGAGCCGCGGCATTCAGGGGGTCAAGTGATCATCGGCCTTGGCTCCGACCTCATTCAGATCCACCGCGTGGAGGAAACTCTGGCCCGGTTCGGCGAGCGCTTCACCCAGCGTTGCTTCACCGAGATCGAGCGCAGGAAATCCGACCGCCGTGCCCAGCGCGCCGCGTCCTATGCCAAGCGCTTCGCCGCCAAGGAAGCCTGCTCAAAGGCGCTGGGGACGGGGCTGAGCTGGGGCGTCTATTGGCGCGACATGGGGGTGGTGAACCTGCCCTCGGGCAAGCCCACCATGCAGCTGACCAATGGCGCGGCGCGGGCGCTGGCCCGGCTTGTGCCGCCCGGCCACGAACCCCATATCCACCTCACCATCACCGACGATGCCGGGCTCGCCCAGGCCTTCGTCATCATCGAGGCGCTGCCCATCGCCGGGCGATAAGCAAAACTTGATGCTGAAAATCGGCCGGAATTTCCGCTAGGATCGCCGGCCAGAACCTGAATCGCCCGCCCTGGTTGTTGCTTTCCTTGCGCTGGCCCTCTAACGCTGCGGCACCGCCTTTTCCGGGGAAATCCATGAGCCAGCCCGCCGATAAACCTGCCAAGAAGACCATGACCGGTGAACTGGTCGAAACCATCGTGGTGGTGGTGCAGGCGCTGCTGATCGCCATCGTGCTCCGCTCCTTCCTCTACCAGCCCTTTTCCATCCCCACCGCCTCCATGCAGCAGACGCTGATGATCGGCGACTATTTCGTCGCCAACAAATGGATCTGGGGCTACGGCAAGCATTCCTTCTCGCTGGGGCGCTATGGCAATTTCACCGCGCTCGATTTCGAGCTGCCCATTGCCAACCGCATCTTCGGCAGCCTGCCGGCGCGGGGCGATGTCGCCGTGTTTCGTCCGGTTCCGCAGGACATCGAATATATCAAGCGCATCGTCGGCATGCCCGGCGACACCATCCAGATGAAAGAAGGGCGCCTCTATATCAACGGCACCATGGTCGAGCGCGAGGAGATCGGCAAAACCATCGACACCGACAGCGAGGGGCGCTCGGTGGAGGTGACGGTGTATCGGGAAACCTTCCCCGAGGGCACCAGCCACATCATCCAGGAAATCTCCGACAATGGCGGGCTCGACAACACCGCCGAATATGTCGTCCCCGCCGGCCATTATTTCATGATGGGCGACAATCGCGACCGCTCCGCCGACAGCCGCGTGCTCAGCCAGGTGGGCTATGTGCCGGCGGTCAACCTCATCGCCAAGGCCGAGGCGCGCTTCTTCTCCATCAAGGACAATATTCCGCCCTGGCAGCTCTGGCAGTGGCCAGCCAATGTGCGCTGGGACCGCATGTTCCAGACCATCGATCGATGAAACGTGGCGCGCGTGATTCCGAAAAGCTGCAATTCCGGCTGGGCTATCGTTTCGCCGATCCGGGATTGCTCGATCGCGCGCTGACCCATTCCAGCGCCGTTTCGCCCGCCAGGCGCGTCGAGCAATCCTATCAGCGTCTGGAATTTCTGGGCGACCGGGTGTTGGGCCTCGTCGTGGCGGACATGCTCTATGCCCGCTATCCCAAGGCCAATGAGGGCGAATTGAGCCGCACGCTCAACACGCTGGTGCGCAAGGAAACCTGCGCGCTCATCGCCCGAACGCTCGATCTGGGCAGCGAGCTCAATCTGGGCGACAGCGAGGCGCGTACCGGCGGCGCCGACAAGGACGCCATTCTGGGCGACGTCACCGAGGCGGTGATTGGCGCCATCTTTCTCGATGGCGGGCTTGAGAAGGCCTATCAGTTCGTCGAGCGCCTGTTCGAGGAATTCCTGGCCGATGGCCAGGCCAACAAGGCCGACGCCAAGACCACCTTGCAGGAATGGGCGCAGGCGCGCGGGCTCGAACCGCCCACCTATAGCCAGACCGACCGGCGCGGTCCCGACCACGCGCCCGAATTCACCATCACCGTGACGCTGGGCGATTTTCCGACTCTCAGCGCCACTGGCCCCTCCAAGAAGATCGCCGAGCACAAGGCCGCCGAGCTCTTTCTCGTCGCCCAGAAGGTGTGGAAGGAACGCAAATGAACACACCCGCCGAACTGGCCGACACCTCCTGCGGCTTCATCGCCCTTGTCGGCGCGCCCAATGCCGGCAAGTCCACCCTGCTCAACGCGCTGGTGGGCACCAAGGTCTCCATCGTCACCCACAAGGCGCAGACCACGCGCAGCCAGGTGCGGGGCGTGCTGACGCTCGACCAGGCGCAACTGGTGTTCATCGACACGCCCGGCATTTTCGCGCCCAAGCGCCGGCTCGACCGCGCCATGGTCGACAGCGCCTGGACCGGGGCAGGGGATGCCGACCTTGTCGCGCTGATCGTCGACGCGGAAAGGGGCCTGACCCCCGATATCGAAACGCTGCTGGAAGGGTTGGAAAACATCCGCCAGCCGCGCGTGCTCATTCTCAACAAGATCGATGCGGTCAAGCCCGAGAGCCTGCTGGCCCTCTCCCAGACCATCAATGAGCGCCTGCGCTTCGAGGCCACCTTCATGCTTTCGGCGCTCAAGGGCCACGGCGTCACCGATTTCATCGATTGGTGCGTCAAGCATATCCCGCCCGGGCCCTGGCACTTCCCCGAGGACCACCTGACCGACCTCACCATGGCGATCACGGCGGCCGAGATCACGCGCGAAAAGCTGTTCCTGCGCGTCCACGACGAAATCCCCTATAATACGACGGTGGAAACCGAGAGCTTCAAGATCCAGAAGGACGGTTCCTACAAGATCGACCAGGTGGTCTATGTCAGCCGCGACAGCCACAAGAAGATCGTGCTGGGCGCGGGCGGGCAGACCATCAAGGCCATCGGCGCCGAGGCGCGCAGGGAATTGATGGAAATGTACGAAGTGCCCATCCACCTCTTCCTTTTCGTCAAGGTGCGCGAGAAATGGGCCGACGACCCCGAGCGCTATCGCGAGATGGGGCTGGATTTCCCGCATGGAAAGAAGTGACGCGGCATAGGCCATGGAATGGACCGGTGAAGCCCTGCTGATCGGCGTGCGCCGGCATGGCGAGGCCGGGGTTATTGCCGAGGCGATGGTGGCGGGGCGAGGGCGCTGCCTGGGGCTGGTGCGCGGGGGCCGGTCGAGCCGGCTGGCGGCGACCTTGCAGCCGGGAAACACGGTGCAGTTGACCTGGCGGGCCCGGCTCGAAGAGCATCTGGGCCTGTTCACCGTTGAATTGTTGCAAGCGCGCGCCGCCGCGCTGATCGCCGACCGCACGCGGCTCTATCTCAGCCAGGTGGTGTGCGAGCATCTGCGGCTCCTACCCGAGCGCGACCCGCAGGACCGACTCCTGGGCATGGCGCTCGGCCTGATCGACAATCCGCCGGACGGCGTGGCGTTGGCCCGGTTCGAGTTGGCCCTGCTCGAGGAACTGGGCTTCGGGCTGGACCTGGAACGCTGCGCCGCCACCGGCACGACGCAGGATTTGACCCATGTGTCGCCCAAATCGGGCCGCGCCGTCTCCCGCCCCGCTGCCGCGCCCTATCTCGACCGGCTGCTGCCGCTGCCCAGCTTCCTCTTCCGCCGGGGCAATGCGGGCCCCGACGACCTGGCCGCCGCCTTCCGCCTCAGCGGGCATTTCCTCCACGCCCATGTGTGGAGCGCCCGCCATGTCGATCCTCCGCCCATGCGCGATGCGCTGATCGGGCTGCTCTGCGCCGCCGTGTGAGGGAACTTGCTAATATCTTGAGCGGGTTTATCATTTCCCTCCCGAGCAAAGGAGACTCACATGGTCGCTAAGGTGGTTTACTGGGTCAGCACTCTGGCCTTCTGCGCCTTCTATGGCTTGAGCGTGTATAACTACATTTCCGATCCGGCTGCCTCGGCCGCCGGCTATGCCGGTGTGGGCTATCCAGCCTATCTGGTGACGATGATGATCTTCGTCAAAATCGCCGGCATTCTTGCCGTGCTCGTTCGCCGGCCGGTCTGGCTGGCGCAACTGGCCTATGCCGGCTTCTTCTATCACCTGATCCTGGCGTTTTCGGCCCATATCGCCGC
>NZ_JAUCDN010000144.1:0-8219 GCF_034675085.1 Devosia sp. | reverse complement strand
GCGGTGACGACGGTGGAAAAGCCCTTGTCGTAACCGAGCTTGGTCATTTCCGGCACGATCATCTTGGTGGTCATGGCCGCGTCGGCATTGGCCGAGCCGGAGGGACCACCCAGCAGCATGTTCACCAGCACGTTGACCTGGGCCATGCCGCCGGTGAGATGGCCCACCATGGTGTCGGCCAGCTTGAGGATCTTTTCGGTGATACCCGAATAATTGAACACCACGCCGGCACAGGTGAAGAGCGGGATGGCGAGGTAGGAAAAGGATTCGGTGGTCGCCATGAGATTGGTGACCATCGTATCGGTGGGCATCAGAGTGTTGATGAAAGTGAAGTAAAACGCCGCCGCGCCGATAAGCGCAAGAGCCACGGGAACGCGCAGGAAGAACAGCGCGAACATGATGAGCAGCGGAGCAAAAGAGGTGAAGGACATTGTGGGGCCCCCTGGCGCTCCCCGAGGGAGCGGGACTATATGGTGACGGCGGCGGCTGGACGGGGCCGGACTACATCTGCTCTTCCAGATCAACGCTGGGCAGTTCCTGGCCACGAAGCAGGATCACCAGGAACCAGACGCTGTAGAGGGTCATCAGGCCGAAGGCGATGGAAGGCGCCAGGTTCACCCAGAAATAGGGGATTTCCAGAAAGGCGGTGCGCCGGACCCATCCGGTGAGGGCCAGCCCCAGGCTGAGCTTGAAGAAGTAGCCGCAGATCGCAATGAGGATCAGGTAGTTCAGGATATGCGCCGCCCGCTTCAGATGCTCGGGCAGCAGATCGACCACCAGGTCCACCGCGATCATGGCGCGGTGGCGAAAGAGCAGCGCCGCGCCGAAAAAGACCGAATAGCCAAAGCTCAGATAGGCGATCTCTTCGGTGAACACGAGCGACATGCCCGTGGTGAAGCGGATGATGACATTACCGAGCACGACCAGATTCATGATCGCGAAAGCCACCATGGCCACGATGGCTTCAAAATTTCGAACCAGGCGAACGCCCCAGAACAGCACAGGCATGATGGAAAACCACGATTGGTGAAACGGCGCCCGGACCGGCCGGGCGCCTTTGTCGATGGACCGGCAGGCGCCTATTTGATGGCTTCGAGCATGCGCTCGTAAAGGCCCGGGCTCCATTCGGGGAAGTTGGCCGGAACCGTGGCCGCCGCCTCGATAAAGGCCGTCTTGTCGACATCGTTGAAGGTGATGCCTTCATTCTCCAGCGTGGTGCGGAACTCCGCTTCCAGGGCCTGGATGGCCGGGACGCGTTTGGCCGGTTCGGCGCGGCCAACCGTGTCGAGGGCCTTCCTGGCGTCTTCGGGCAGGCTGTCATAGACCTGCTGGCTCATGATGATCGAGGTGGTCGCCACCAGATGGCCGGTGAGCGAGATATAGGGCCGGGTCTCATAGATCTTGGAGGAATAGAGCAGCGAGAGCGGCGATTCCACGCCATCGGCCACGCCCTGCTCCAGCGCACTATAGGCTTCCGACCAGGCGGTGTTGGTAGGATTGCCGCCCAGAACGCGCGAGACTTCGTTCCACATCTTGGTGGGCGCGTTGCGAATCTTCATGCCGGCGGTGTCGGCGCGGCTATGCACCTGGCGGTCGGACAGGAGATTGCGCGTGCCGAAATAGACCAGGGTGACAATATGCAGACCCTTGGCGGCAAGCTGATCCTCGAGGCCCTTGACCAGGTCGGAATTCCACGCCTGCTCGATATCGGACGGCTCCTTGATGAGATAAGGCGCCATGAACACGGCGAAGTCAGGCACGTAGTTCGACAGATGGCTGGGATCGGAATCCTGCAGGATCGGCGCGCCACGCGAGATGGCGTCGATCATGTCGACGGTCTTGCCGAGCCCCTCGGAGGGGAAAATCTCGACCTTGAGCGTACCGTTCGAGGCCGCTTCGAGCTCGCTGGCGAATTCCTGCCAGAGCGGGAAGGTCTTGTCCTGGTTGGACACGACCATGTTCATGCGCAGCAGCGTCGGCGCCTGGGCCAGCGCCGGCAGGGCACAAGACATGGCCAATGCGGCCGAGAGGCCGGCAACCGCGATGCGGCGGGTCAGTTTCAGCATTGATGTTCCTCCTGTTCGGCTGCCCAGCAGCCTGCGCCTCGTTCGGCGCCAAACCCTGTTCTCGTGATCCTTGCCCACTCGCTCCCTGGGAAGAGGGGGCCATCCATCCCGATCACATAGATATATGATGCATCATATTCAGCCAACGTCAAGATGGCGGGACAGCGTGTTGAACAAGAAAGAAAATCCTTACGTGCCAATCGTTTATGCGAATTCCGTCGCTGCCATGGACTGCCGCTTCGAGAAGTCATCAAACCATTCTTGCAAAGCAGGGCGACGTTTTCCCCAGCGGTCGTCAGGGAAGCGGAAGTCGAGATAGGCCAGCCCGCAGGCGATGGAAATGGCGCCCAGATCGAGATTGGCGCGGGCATCGGCGTCATGCTCGAGCCGGTCCAGGATCTGATCGATGGAGCGCCGGTAGAGGCGCAGGCGCTCAGGCGATTGCTGCGCGCCGGGGCGAAGGGTTTCGTGCCGGCGGGGCACGGCGGCGTCCATGAGGCCATCCCCCAGGGCCTGGGCCAGCAGGGCCCGCCAGCGCGCCTCCCCACTCGCGGGCAGCAGGAGGGGCCCGAAGCTGGTGTCGAGATATTCGCAGATGACCGGACTATCGAACAGAGCCAAGCCATCATCACGCAGCAAAGTGGGCACGCGATTGATGGGATTGGCGTTCCCAAGCGCGGTGTCCCAGGCCATGGCGTTGACCGCCACCAGCTCCAATGGCACGCCCAGTTCATGGGCAACGACGCGCACCTTGCGCGAATAGGGCGAAGCGGCGCCATAAAACAGCTTCATCAATCTCCTCCTCATGGCACGACAAAGCGCCGCCGGACGCGCCGGCGGGTGAAAAAGCGCAACTCCCGCCTGCCTAGACGGCCGTGCTGCGTTCGGTTTCGAGCGTGCGCACCATCTCCTCGCCCCAGCGGATATCCTCCTGCATGGCGGCGCGGCTGCGCTCGGGATCGCCCGCTTCGAGCGCGGCGATCAAATCGTAATGCTTGTGATTGTCGCCCGAGAGCTGGCGCACCGGCATGCGATCGTGGAAGGTGCGCAGGAAGGGCCCCATCAGCACCCACATATTCTCGCAAATGCCCTCCAGGATCGGCATCTGCGCCAGGCGGAGCACGGCGAAGTGGAAGTCGCGATTGAGAACGCTGGCCTTGGCCGGATTGTTCGCCGCCGCCTTGATGAAATCGGCATTAATGGCCTTGAGCGCCTTGAGGTCGGCCTTGGTGGCGAGCTCGGCCGCCCGTTGGGCCGCCGTTCCTTCCAGCTCGACACGGATGCGCTGCACCTCGCGCAGGCTCTGGGCCGACAGGTTGGGAACCTGCACAGAAGTGGCCGCGCGGATTTCCAGCGCCCGCTCGCTCACCAGGCGGAAAATGGCCTCGCGCACCGGGGTGATGCTGGTGCCGCACTCCTCGGCAATGCCTGAAATGGTCAGCTTCTGGCCAGGCGCGTATTGCCCGTCCATCAGGGACGTCCTGAGATTGTTGTAGAGCTGCGTCGACAGATTTTCGCGCGTAACCGGCTTGCTCGCCACAGGCCAATCCTCCTTCAAATCATCCATCATCTATCATATGGGCGGCCTATTGACCCTTACCCGGTGGGCAATTCAACAAGTTCGATCAATACCCCATGGGGGTCGCGCATATAGAGCCCGCGCAGGCCGGCGGCGATGCCCTCGGTGATCTCGGTCAATTCCCCCTGCAACGCGCCGCCATTGGCCAGAATATCGTCGCGCAGGGCAGCGACGTTCTTGACGCGCAGGCAGATATGGGCGGCGCCCGGCTGGCTGCCGCGCGGCACCGAAGGGGTATCCTGCCGGTCGAACTGGATGAATTCGATATGACCACCATGGCCGTAAAGATGCACGAGCCGCACCTGCGCGCCCGGCACGCCCATGAAGGCGCCGATCCAGGGCAGGCGGCGCTCGCCGATGGGCTTTGCCTCAAACCCCATCACCCCGGTCCAGAAGGCCACGGAGCGCTCGATGTCGGGCGTGATCCAGCCGGTATGATCGAGGCTAGACTGGCCCCATTTCTCTAAATAAGCGGGGTCGGTCATGCGAAACTGTCCTTGCGAATGGCATGGGCGGCCAGCCGCTCCCAATCGAGCGCGAGGCCGGCACCGGGGGCTTGGGGCGCCAGCATGTCCCCGTTCCCGATGTGCGGCGGGGCCAGGAAAAACTGGTCGATGGGGTCGGCGCCCACTTCGGGCATGATCATTTCCACGCAGCGCACGGCCTCGCAGGCAAAGCCGAGCTGGGCATGCAGCGCCGGAAAAACGTGGGGAATGACCGGGCGGTCGAAGGCGCGCGCCAGGGCGATGGCTTCCATCGCACCACTAATACCGCCGCTTACCGAGGCATCCACGCGCAGGATCCCGCCCGCGGCCGCCAGATCGCGGAAGCCGGCAAGATCGATGACATCCTCGCCCACCGCCAGCGGCACGTCGAGCCGTGCGGCGAGGGCGGCAATGGCATGGACCTGGGTGGGCGCGAAGGGATCCTCGACGAAGGCGGCCCCCAACCTCTCGGCCAACCGGCACCAGGGCAGCGCTTCATCCACGCTGCCCCAGGACCAATGGGCGTCGATACCGAAACGGGCGCCTTCAGGCAGGGCCGAGGCAAGGGCTTCCATCACCGCGCGGTCGGCCGCCAGGTCGCGCCCGTCGATCATGCATTTGATGGTTTGGAAACCGCGCGCGGCGAGCGCCGCAGTTTCGCTGGCGGCGCGTTCGGGGGTCATGCCATAGCCGATGACGGGCATGACCGGCAGGCGCCGGCGCGCGCCACCCAGAGCCGCCCAGAGTGGCAGGCCGACCGACTGGCACCAGGCATCCCACAGGGCGATGTCGCACAGGCTCATGCCGCGCGTCATGGCGGCGCGCGGCGCCGGCGTCGGGCCCAGAGCCAGGCGCCGCAGGCGATTGCGGTCCTCGGCGGGCTGGCCGAGATAGGCTTGGGCGGCCCGCGCCACGATATCGAAGAGCGGCAGGCCGCGATCATAGCCATAGGCATAGCCCTCGGCACCATCGTCCAGGATGAGACGCAGGGCGACATAGTCGCGCTGGGCGATGGTGAGGGCGCCCAGTTGCACGGGGCGCTCCAACGGCACCCGCGCCGTCATTACTTCCATGCGTTCGATCCCGGCCATCAGCTCGCCATTCCCAGATCGACGCTCTGCGTCAGGAAGGCATTGGCGGTCATGCCGCCATCGACCATGAGGACGTGGCCGGTGACGAAGCTGCCGGCCTCGGAGGCGAGGAAGATCGCCGCGCCCATCAGTTCGTCCGGCTCAGCCCAGCGGGCGAGCGGCGTGCGGTCGTTCACCTGCTGCTCGAAGGTGCCGGTGCCCAGAACCTTCTTGTTCATGTCGGTGAGAATATAGCCCGGCCCGATGGCGTTGACGGTTATGCCGTCCGGTCCCAGTTCGGAGGCCATGCCGCGGGTGATACCGACCACACCATGCTTGGCGGCAACATAGGAGATGACGCCCGGGCGCGAGCTGATGGCCATGACCGATGCGGTGTTGATGATGCGGCCATATTTCTGCTGCCGCATCGGCCGGGCGCATTCGCGCGCCACCCCGTAAAGCGAGCTGAGATTGATGGCGATGACCTTGTTCCAGTCATCCATGTCATGGGTTTCAATGGGCTTGCGGATGAGAATGCCGGCATTGTTCATCAGGATGTCGAGGCGACCATTGCGCGCCACGATGCCATCGACAGCGGAGGCGACGGCGGGATTATCCGTCACGTCGAAGGGCGCAGCCTCGGCACTCCAACCCGCGCTTTCGAGGCTCTCGACCGCCGCATTGGCGGTGTCGGGATTGATGTCGTTGATGACGACATGCGCCCCCGCTGAAGCCAGACCCTTGGCAAAGGAGAAGCCGATGCCCCTGCCGGCGCCGGTGACCAGCGCCACGCGGCCCTTGAGGGAGAAGAGTTCGGTTCCGGCGGGCATGATCAGGCAGCCTCGATCTGGGTAATGGCGCTGGCGATATCGGCCGCCGTGATCGGCCGATAGAACTTTTTCATATGTGCCGCTTCGGCCGATACCTGCGCAATGGTGTCGATATCGGAATTGGATTTTCCGTCATGGCCGAGATCGGCCAGCTTCAGCGGCAGCCGCGCGTCCCGGTAAAAGCCGTACATATCGTCCATGAAAGCCTGGTCGCGGTTTTCCAGCACCAGCTGGACCAGGAGGCCATAGGCCACCTGATGGCCATGAAGGGCATTGGCGACACCCGGAATGACCGAAAGGCCGCGCGTCATGCCGTGCGACACCGACAGCCCGCCGCTCTCGAAGGCAAGACCGCTCATCAGCACGCTGGCTTCCACCAGCGCTTCGAGGTGATGGTCGATCTTGCCCCGGGCAATGGCGGCATAGGCGGGCACGGTATGCTCGCGCACCGTGTCGTAGCACGCCTGGGCCAGGGCCAGGGCAGACAGCGGCGAGGCGCTGCCAAAGACATTCTTGCCACCGGCGCCGATGCATTGCTCGACCTCGAAGCGCTTGACCAGCGCATCGCCGACACCGGCGGAGAGCAGGGTCAGCGGCGCCTTGGCGATGATGGCGGTATCGACCAGGACGAGATCGGGATTGGCCTTGTTCTGCTCGACGCCGACCAGCTTGTGGTTTTCGTCATAGACCACGGCGATATGGCTGGTGGGGGAATCGTTGGAGGCAACGGTGGGAACGGAGACGAAGCGGGCGTTTAGCTCGCGACTCAGCAGCTTGCCGGTATCGATGGTCTTGCCGCCCCCCGCCGCCACGACGATATCGTGTTTCGCATCGGAAACGGCGGCAACAAGGCGCTCGATCTCGGCATAGGTGATCTCGCCACCAAAACGTAGCGGAGTAATGCCGACGCCCGCCTCGGCGGCAGCGGCGCGAATGGTGTCGCCAACAATGGCCTCGACCCTCTCATCGGCCAGAACGATGGCCGACCGTCCGAGGCTGGCCAGTTCGCCGCCGATATTCGACAGCACGCCCGGCCCCTGGATGTAACGGCGCGGTGCTCCAAAAACGATCATTATTCTACTCTTCGATTGAATGAATACGGGGCGCGGTGGTGCCCGCGCCCAGGATGAAGTCGATAAAGGGGTCGATCTGCCCGGTCAGCATGTGGACGCCCTCGTGGATAACGGCGCCGCGTTGCCGGGCAGCCTCGAGCAGCGGCGTCACAGGCGGCGCCATGATCACCTCGGCCACCACCGCGCCCGGCGCGATGCTCATCGGATCAAGCGGCAGGGCATCGCCTTCGTGCATGCCCAGCGCCGTGGCGTTGACGACAAGATCGAAACCGGCCGCATCCGCCGGCCCCACGGCGATATGCCGGCCAGGATAAAGCGCCTGAAGCCGCTCCACCAGGCTATGCGCCCGCCCCAACGTGCGATTTGCGATGACGAGACGACTGACGCCGGCGGCCAGCAGCGCATCGGCGATGGCGACGGCGACGCCCCCTGCCCCAACCAGTAGCGCTGCCTTGCCGCGCGGGTCGCGCCCCTCCCGGAGCAGCCCGCCGACAAAGCCTTCGCCGTCGAGGATGCGGCCGACCAGCGCACCATCCTCGGCCTTGCGCACGACATTGGCCACATTGAGCAGCGCGGCTGGCCCCTCGAGGCGGTCGCAAAGCCCGGCCACGGTCTCCTTGTGAGGAATGGTGACGATGATCCCGGGCACACTTTCACTCAGGCGCAGCGCGTCGAGCACCTGGCCCAGATGTTGGGGGTGTACCTGCCATGGCACCAGAACAGCATCCAGGCTAAGCTCGCGGCAGCGGGCATTGAACAGTTGTGGCGTGCGCAGATGCGCCGACGGATAGGCCAGATGCACGAAGACGTGCGTCCTGCCATTGATCTCCATCCTCGCCTCCCGCAGCCGTTTCCGACACATTGATATCGCATATGATGCATGATATTTTCTGTACGTCAACACGCGCACCCCAAGGGAGGAGACCGCCGCCATGAAAGCCCTGGTGCTTCAAGAACCCCATCGGCTGACCATAGAGGACCGGCCGGTTCCCGAGCCCGGCCCCGGCGAGGTGCGGGTGCGCATCCATCGCGGCGGCATCTGCGGCTCGGACATGCATTATTTCCACCATGGCGGGTTCGGCGTGGTGCGCATGAAGGCGCCGATGGTGCTCGGCC
>NZ_JAUCDN010000143.1:0-8230 GCF_034675085.1 Devosia sp. | reverse complement strand
AACCTGCTCGACGACCTCAAGGCCGAATTCGGCCTCACCTATATTTTCATCAGCCACGATCTGGGCGTGGTCAACTACATCGCCGACCGGGTGGTGGTGATGTATCTGGGCCATGTGGTGGAAAATGCCCCCACCGAGATGCTGTTCGAGCGTCCCCGCCACCCCTATACCGAAATGCTGCTCGAAGCCCTGCCCATTGCCGATCCCACGCGGCGCAAGGGCAGGCGCAGCGAACTCAAGGGCGAAATCCCCTATCTGGGCAATCGTCCCAAGGGCTGCCCCTTCCACACCCGCTGCCGCTACGCCCAGGACCGCTGCCGCGCCGAGACGCCCGCGCTTCGCCCCATCAACGGCAGTGCCCAATTGGCCGCCTGCCACTTTGCCGAAACCCTCGAACTCAAGGGCGCCTATGAGCCGGCCCCGCAAAGGACAATCGCGTAAATGACCTATGATCCGGTGAGCGCCAATCCCCTGCATGGCAATCCGCTTCAAACCCGCGCCGATGTCGAAAAGGGCCTGCGCGATCTCTTCGCTCCGCTGCTGCCCTATTTCTCCGCCGGCGGCGCCCGCGTGCGGCTCGATGGGGCCGGGGCCCATTTCGACCGGGCGGCGGCCGATCTCGAAGGCTTCGCCCGTCCGCTCTGGGGCCTCACCCCGCTGGCCGCCGGCGGCGGCGATTTCGAGCATTGGGAGCTTTACCGCCAGGGGCTTGCCAATGGCACCGATCCCGACCACCCCGAATATTGGGGCGAGGTCAACGCTACCGACCAGCGCATGGTCGAGCTGGCCGCCATCGGCTTCACCCTCAAGCTGCTGCCGCATCTGGTGTGGGACCCGCTGCCCCAAAAGGCCAAGGACAACCTGGCGGCCTATCTCGTCCATGCCCGCCGCTTCGACTATGCCGACAACAACTGGAAATTCTTCCGCATCCTGGTCGATCTCGGCCTCGATCAATGCGGCGTGGACTTCGATCGCTCCCTCACCGACAAATATCTAGACGAACTGGACGGCTTCTATCTGGGCGATGGCTGGTATCGGGACGGCAATGTCCGCCGCCTCGACCACTATATTCCCTTTGCCATGCATTTTTACGGGCTGATCTATGTCCGCCTCGCCAAGCCCGGCGATCCGCGCGTCGCCGTCTACAAGGAACGCGCCAGCCAGTTCGCCACCGACATCGAGCACTGGTTTGATGAAGATGGCGGCGCGCTCGCCTTCGGGCGCAGCCTCACCTATCGCTTCGCCTGCGGCGGCTTCTGGGGCGCCTTGGCCTTTGCCGATCTCGAAGCGCTGCCCTGGGGCCGGATCAAGGGCCATTTCCTGCGCCATCTGCGCTGGTGGAGCCGCCTGCCCATCGCCAATCGCGACGGGGTGCTGTCGATCGGCTATGGCTATCCCGACCTGTTCATGTCCGAAAGCTACAATTCGGCCGGCTCGCCCTATTGGGCCCTCAAGGCCTTCCTGCCGCTGGCGCTGCCGGCCGACCATCCCTTCTGGACGGCCGAGGAAGCGCCTGCCGAATTTGATGCCGAGCCCGTGCCGCTGCGCCATCCGGGCATGGTGATGATGCACACGCCCGGCAATATCGTCGCCCTGTCCTCAGGCCAGCAGAATTGGCAGATGCGCCACGGCGCCGAAAAATACGCCAAATTCGTCTATTCCTCCCGCTATGGCTTTTCCGTCGAGGCCGATGAGCGCTCCTACGATCAGGGCGCCTTCGATGGTGCGCTGGCCCTCTCCGACGATCGCCGGCATTACCGTGTGCGCGAAACCAATGAGAGCGCCCGTATCGCCGGCGACGCACTCCATGCCGTCTGGAAACCCTGGGACGATGTGACCGTCGAGACCTGGCTGCTGCCGGCCAGCCCCTGGCATATCCGCCTCCACCGCATCACCACGCCGCGCCCGCTCCACGCCACCGAAGGCGGTTTCGCCATCGCCCGCGCCGACATGAATGCCGACCGCTATATCGACGAGCCCGGTCGCGCCGCCGCCATCAGCGCCAGCGATGTTAGCGCCATTCTCGATCTTTCGGTCGGCGGAAAACGCGAGGGCAGGGCCTTCCGCGCCCTGCCCAACACCAATCTCATCGTCTCCAAGACCATCGTGCCACAACTGCGCGGCGCGATCCCGGCGGGCACCACGCTGCTGGCCTCGGCCGCCATGGCGCTGCCGGCGGGCGCTGCTGCCGAGGCGGCGCTGGCCGCGCCTCCCGCCTTGCCCGACCTGGCGGAGCTGGAGGCTCTCTTTGCCCGCGAGGGTGTCGATGTCAGTGCCATTCTGGTGCCGGAGCGCTTCTGATGATGCGACCCAAGCTCGCCTTTGCCCTCAGTCCGGGCAAGACCCGGCACGTCTTCGATGCAGCCGCGCTCGAAAGGCTGGCGCAAAGCTGCGATATCCTCTCCACCCAGCCCATGGAGAGCTTCGCCTCCCCCGAGGCGCAGCGTCTGCTCGCCCAGGCCGAGGTGCTGCTCACCGGCTGGGGCTGCCCGATGATCGGGCCCGAGGTGCTGCGCATGGCTCCCGGCCTGCGCCTCATCGCCCATGCCGCCGGCACGGTGAAGTTCAATGTCGATCCCGCCGCCTATGCGCGCGGCGTCCGCGTCACCCATTCGGCCGAGGCCAATGCGGTGCCGGTGGCCGAATATACCCTGGCCTCCATCATCTTCGCCAATAAGCGCGCTTTCGACCTGCGCGACCTCTATCGCGCCGATCCCACCCGCGTCACCAGCTACCGGCTGATGGACGAGCCCATCGGCAATTTCCGCCGCACCGTGGGCATTGTCGGCGCCTCGCGCATCGGCCGCCGCGTCATTGCCATGCTGGCGGGCTTCGATCTCGATGTGCTGCTCTACGATCCGTTCGTCCAGCCTTCCGACCCCATCGCGGCCCAGGTTCAACTGGTCGAACTGGATGCGCTGATGGCGCGCTCCGATGTGGTCTCGCTCCACGCGCCCTCGCTGCCCTCCACCCGCCACATGATCGGGGCGCGCCAATTGCGCCTGCTGCGCGACGGGGCGGCCTTCATCAATACCGCGCGTGGGGCACTGGTCGACGAAGCGGCGTTGCTGGCCGAATTGCAGACCGGGCGCATCCAGGCCGTCATCGACGTCACCGATCCTGAAATCCCGGTGCTGGATTCGCCCCTCTACACGCTGCCCAATGTCTTCCTCACCCCCCATATCGCCGGCGCCATCGGCACGGAGCGGCTGCGGCTGGGCCACATGGCGATCGAGGAGATCGAGCGTTTCGTGCGCGGCGAGCCGATGCTCTATGAAATCGAGCCGGCCTTTCTCGAACGGCTGGCCTGAGCCATGCACCATCTCTCCGATCCTGAGGCAAGGCTGCAATTTCTCACCTGGGAGCGCAGCCCCGCCGACATCGACGCGCCCGCCCATCGCGACCGCCTGGCCCGTCTGGCCGAAACCGCCGGGGGCGAATTTGGCCCCGGCGCCTATATCGCTGCCGAGGCGGCCATTTTCACCTCCCGCCTGGTTCTGGGCGAGCAGAGCTGGATCGCCGGCCACGCGCTGGTGCGCGGCGAGGCGGTGTTCGGGGCCCACTGCACCGTCAATCCCTATGCGATGATTTCCGGCAAGCTCACCTGCGGCGATGGTGTGCGCATCGCCAGCCATGCCTCCCTTGTCGGCTTCAATCACGGCTATGACGATCCCGAAACGCCCATCTATCTCCAGCCCCATGAGACCCGTGGCATCACCATTGAGGACGATGTGTGGATCGGCGCCAATGCGGTGATCGTCGATGGCGTGCGCATCGGCCGGGGCGCGATTGTTGCGGCCGGTGCCGTGGTCAGCCGCGACGTGCCTTCCATGGCCATTGCCGGCGGCGTGCCCGCCAGGATCCTGCGCTATCGCGGCCGTAAAACCCGGCACGACGCCGTCTCGCAAGTGCAGGCACTGGGCGCGCGCGCCGCCGGCCAATGGCCCGATATTCTTGCCCGCAACAGCGAGAATGGCGACTATGTCTCCCGCGAGCATGACGGCGCAGCCCGGCGCAGCAACCGGCATCTGTGCGATGCCATCGAGATCGCCGCCGGTTTCGGCGCCCTGCCGCCGGGTCTGGATCGGGATGCCGCCATCGCCCGCCTGCAAGCGGTGCAGGACCGCCAGACCGGCCTTTTCCCCGATCCCTTCCAGCCCCCCTCGCCGCAAAAGCCCATGCGCGACGATGGCCTGGCGCTCTACAATATCCTTTCGGCCGGCTATGCCCTGGAAGTGCTGGGCAGCCATCCCCTCCATCCCATCGCGGCGGTGGAACTCTCCGCCCCCGAGCTGTGCCAATGGCTCGACAGCCTGTCCTGGCGCGAGCGCGCCTGGGGCGCCGGCGCCGCCGTCGATGCCATCGGCACCGCGCTTTATTTCAACGCCCGTTATTTCACCACCACCAGCGCGAAAGAGACCCTGTTCGGCTGGCTGGCACTGCATCAGGATCGCGCCTCGGGCCTCTGGGGTTCACCGACAAAAGAACAGGGCCTGCTCCAGCCCGTCAACGGCTTCTACCGGCTGACGCGCGGCACCTATGCCCAGTTCGGCATCGCCGTGCCCCGACCCGAACAGGCCATCGATTCTGTACTGCTCAACCATCGCAACTACGCCGGCTTTTCGGGGGCCACCTACACGGCCTGCAATTTGCTCGATACCATCCACCCGCTGCTGCTCTGCCTCACCCAGACCGACCATCGCCGACCCGAGGCCGAGGCTATCGCCCGCTCCGTCATCGCCCGCGCCGGCGAACGCTGGGCGGATGGCGCGGGCTTCGCCTTTGCCGATGGGCAGACGCCGGGTCTGCAGGGCACCGAAATGTGGCTTTCGGTGGTGCATCTATCGGCAAAGCTGCTGGGTATTGAATCATCCTTCCCCTTCCTGCCAAGGGGCGTGCATCGCACCGAGCCGGTGGGCTTGGGACTTTAGGAGGCGAAAATGACGCAAAAGCGCGCTTTGGTGGTCTGGGGCGGCATGGAATTGCACACCCCCGAACGTGGCGCGCATGTGGTGCGCCAACTGCTCGAGGAAGAAAGTTTTGCCGTCACCGTCACCTCCGATTACGACGCCCTGGGCGCCGAGGATGTGGGTCGGAACGACCTCGTCGTGCCCGTCATCACCGATGGCACGCTGCCGCCCGAGAAGATGAACAACCTCATCGCCGCCATCCGCGCCGGCACCGGGCTGGCCGGCTATCACATGGGGCTGGCGACGACCTTCCGCGCCAGCGTGCCCTTCCGCTATGCCGCCAGCGTCTATTGGGTGCAGCACCCCGGCAATATCATGACCTACAAGGTGGATGTGACCCGCCCCGACCACCCCATCATGGCCGGCATCGACAGCTTCGAGCATACCTCCGAGCAATATTACCTCAATTACGATCCGGCGGTGGAGGTGCTGGCCACCACCACTTTTTCCGGCGCCATCCATCCCTGGCGCGCCAATGTGGTGATGCCGGTGGTCTTCACCACCAATCATGACCGGGGCAGGGTGTTCTACTCCTCGCTCGGCCACACCGCCGACGAGCTGGAACTCCCCCAAATCCGCACCATCCTCAAGCGCGGCCTGCTCTGGGCGGCGCGGTAATTCCTACCACACCACCTTATGCGTCGCGCCCGTCTGGACGTTGACGAACCCGTCCGGGGCCAGCGGCGAGGGGGCGACCAGCACCCAGCGCCAGGGCGCGCAGGTCAGCGTGGCAAAGGCCAGCCTTTCGGGAAAGCCCGGCCACCAGCGCGGCGAGAAAGTGGGCTCATACATCCAGTCGATGGTTTCGCCCTGCCGGTAGAGTTCGGCCATTTCCGCGTCCAGTTCCGCCGCCGGCCGGCAGGTCATCAACCCGCCCACTTCATAGCGCACTCGCGCCAGCACCGTGCCGCCGCTGACCAGCGTCCAGCCGCCCTGCATGTCCTTGAGCGTATTGACCGCCAGCGCCATGGCCTCGTCCGACGAGCCCACCACCCAGATATTGTGCTTGTCATGGCCCATCGAGCAGGCTAGCGCCGTGTCCGGCGTTTTCGGCCCGGTGCCCAGCCAGAACATTTTTGCCACTTTCCCTTCTCCGGAAAAGCGGTCGACAATGGCGAATTTGGTGATGTTGCGGTCGCTGTCGCGCTGCACCGCGCCCTGCGCTACCGGAAGGGTAGCGGTGATGAAATCGTCATGCCAGTGAAAGGGGCGCAGCAGCGCGGCATTGGCCGTCTCGCCCGCACCCGCCGGCGCCGCGATGGCAAAGTCCTCGGCGCTTAAATCCCGCGCGATATTGACCGTGCGCGTCGCCCAGTCCGGCCAGTCGATCCGTGGCACCGCGGCAATATAGTCCCGGCCGCGCGATACCTGCCGCCCATCGGCCCACACCTCCGCAATGCCCAGCCGCGCCTCGTCGTCCAGCAGCACCAGATCGGCATAGCGTCCCGGCGCGATCGAGCCCACCCAGGGCGTCAGCCGCATATGGCGCGCCGGCTTGAGCGTCACCAGTTGTACCGCGATCTCCAGTGGCAGGCCTGCGTCCAGGGCGAGGCGCACATTGTGGTCGGTGGCGCCCAGCTTCAGCGTGTCCGAGGCGCTGCGGTCATCGGTGCACAGCGCGAAATTGGACCAGTCCTGCTGTCCAGCTTCCAGAAGGCCCGAAATCACCTCGGTCAGCGAATGCGGCCGCAATTCCATGAACAGTCCGCGCCGCAGCTTGTCCTGCACTTCCTCCAGCGTCCAGGCCTCATGGTCCGAGGCCATGCCGGCCCCGGCAAAGGCATTGATGTCGTTGATGTCGCGCATGCCGGCCGCATGCCCCTCAACCACGCCGCGCTGGGCGAAAGTGGCCTCGATCATGCCCCAGAGCCGGTCATGCGAAGGATTGTCGGGGTTCCACACCGCCGGCCAGTCCATCACCTCGTCCAGCCCCGCCACCGCCAGGTGCTCGCGCAGAAAGCGCTCCTGCTCGTCATAGCCGTAATGGCCGCCGCCCCATTCATAGGCGGTGGGCGGCACGGCCGAGCCGGGCAGGGGGAAGATCTTGGCGGGCGAGCCGGCCCGCCGCGCCATCATCCAGAAATCGAGATTGCGCGCCCCGTTCACATTGGAAAATTCGTGGCTGGCCTCGCAGGTCCAGGTGCACCCGAACGGCAGCACCAGCACCGCCTCCCATTCGGGGCTGAGATGGCTCGATTCGATATGCTTGTGCACTTCCCCGAAGCCGGGCACCGCCGAAAACGAAGAACGGTCCACCCGCTCCGCCACCTCGCCGCGATAGGCTCCCACCGGCCCCACCCAGGCGATGCGCCTGCCCGAGATCACCACCTCCTGGTCCGCGTGCCAGCGCCGTCCATGAACGTCGAACAGCCGCCCGAGGCGGATGGCGCGGTCGGCGGGCTTCTTGCCCAGCGCCACCAGCGCCAGATGCTTGCGGATCGCCACCTCGTCGGCGGCATTGATGATGAGATCGTCGGGCTGGGCGGCTTGCATCAGATCTTTCCGGCGGCCCAGTCGGCGATCTGCGTCCACAGCCGGTCATAGCCGGTCCATTCGACGAAAGGCGGCGGCGCCCAATGCGGCCCGCAATCGGAGGTGAAGGCCACCCCGCGCCCCTTGCCGATCTCTCCGGCCACGATCAGCGGGTCATCGCCCACTTGCGCCACCAGCGTTGCGCCCGGCTTGGCGCTGACCTTGTTATAGCCCAGCAGGTCCGGCCAATCGCTTTCCAGCCCGGCGACGATGGGGTGGCTGGCTTGGCTCACCCGGGGGGCGATGCCCTGCGGGGTTTCCACCCGGTCGTCGGCGCGCATCAGCGTCACCGGCAGCGCCTCCTCGGCGCCCGAGCCGGCATATTGCCCCTTGGCGTCGATGCCCTGGAACGTCAGATACCCCCCTACCATCACGAAGCCCCCGCCATTGGCCACATAGTCGCGAATGGCATGCAGCCGGTTGGGCAGCGGCTTGGACCTGCTGAAGGTGTCCGGATGCAGCAGCAGCGTATTGGCCCCGATATCCGAGAGCACCACGCAGTCATATTGGGCCAGCTCTTCGGGCGTGAAGGGAAACTCCCGCGCCGCCACATGCGAGGGCTGGTAGGTCACCTCCCAGCCGCCCTTTTCCAGCGCCGCCTTCAGCCAGCGCACCCCTTCGGCATATTCGGTGGTGGTGAAGCTGTCGAAGCCCTTCTGGTGGATGGAATGCACGGTCCAGGATTCGCCGGCGACGAGAATGCGTTTGGTCATGAAATATCCTTTGGG
>NZ_JAUCDN010000142.1:0-8233 GCF_034675085.1 Devosia sp. | reverse complement strand
TTATTGGAGCAATTGGAGACGAGCACCGGCAGGCCATAGGTGCGCCCCCAGGCCTTGACCAGATGGTCCGAGGCCGCCTTGGAGGCCGAATAGGGGCTGGAGGGATCATAGGGCGTGGTTTCGGTGAACAGCCCCTCGGCGCCCAGCGAGCCATAGACCTCGTCGGTCGAGACGTGCAGGAAGCGGAAGGCGTCGCGCCCGGCGGCGTCCAGCGTGTCGAAATGGCGCCGCGCCGCCTCCAGCAGCGTCGCCGTGCCCACCACATTGGTCTGCACGAACACCGCCGCCCCGGTGATGGAGCGGTCGACATGGCTCTCGGCGGCCAGGTGCATCACCCGGTGCGGGCGGAAGCTGGCAAAGGCCTCTTCCATGGCGCGGGCGTCGCAGATGTCGGCCTGGAGCAGGGCATAGCCCGGCTTGCCCTCGACCGCGCGCAGCGAGGCCAGATTACCGGCATAGGTCAGCTTGTCGACGACCAGGACCTCATAGCCCTTGTCGTTGACGAGGTGCCGCGTGAGCGCTGAGCCGATAAACCCCGCTCCCCCGGTAACCAGAACGCGCATATGCTCTCCCTATGAAACCTCGATATCGGCGAGCCTGGGCAATTGCCGGTCCTTGGCCGAGAGCAGGGAGAGGTCCACATCCAGCGGCCAGTCCACCCCGATATCCGCATCATCCCAGGCAATGCCGGCGTCGCTCGCCCGAGCGTAGTAGTTGGTGACCTTATAGCCAACCAGCACATCGGGCTCCAGCGTCATGAAGCCGTGCAGGAACCCTTCGGGTATCCAGAGCTGGTTGCCCTGTTCGGCGCTCAGCGTCACCCCCACCCATTGGGCGAAGGTGGGCGAGCCGGGCCGGATGTCGACGGCCACGTCGAAGATGGCGCCGGCGATGCAGCGCACCAGCTTGCCCTGGGCGAAGGGGGGCTTTTGGTAATGCAGGCCCCGCAGCACGCCCCTGGCGCGGGAAAGGGACTGGTTTTCCTGGACAAAGCCGGTATCGGCGACATTGGCGCGGAACCAGTCGTCGCGGAAAGTCTCGCTGAAATAGCCACGCTCGTCGCCGATGCGGGAAGGCACCACCTCGATGACGTCGGCAAGGCGTGTTCTGTGTAACTGCATCTGATGCCCGAGAATATACGGCGGCTTGCGGCGACTCTATGGTCGATCTCTTACAGGCGCCTTAACGGGGGGCGGGGCTCAGAGGCCCGATCCGGCCAGCAATTCGCGGCGCAAGGTGAGCAGCACGATCTTGATGTCGAGCCAGATCGAGGCGTTCTGGAGATAGGCGATGTCGTGATCGATACGGGCCCGGGCGGAAATGCCGTCGCGGGTGGGGCCGCGATAGCCATTGGCCTGCGCCCAGCCGGTCAGGCCCGGCAGCGCCTGAAGCCGCAGGTCGTAATAGGGCACGAGGTCGCGGTAGAGCATGCCGCCGGCGGTCATGCCCGCCACATGGGGCCGGGGCCCGACCAGCGACATCTCGCCCCGCAGCACGTTCAGCAATTGCGGCAATTCGTCGATATTGCTGGCGCGCAGGAAGCGGCCGATGGGGGAGACGCGGGGATCGTCGGCCACCGTCTGGGTAACGCCGGACGCATCGCAGGCCAGCTCATGCATGGAGCGGAACTTGAGCGCGCCGAAGGGGCGGCCGCGATAGCCCTCGCGCATCTGCACGAACAGGACCGGGCCCGAGCTGGTCAGTTTGATGGCCAGGGCCACGAGCAGGAAAAGCGGGGCGAGAAAGACCAGCGCGGCGGCGGATATCACGATGTCCATGATGCGCTTGGCCAGGCAATAGGCGGGGCTGAACGGGGCGGGCGCCACCGGCCGGCCAAAGGCCAGGGCCATGGGCAGGCCGCTGGCCTGGACGATGCCGCCCAGCGGGGCGTGGCCGTCGCCGCGGCGAAGGGCAAGGGGAGCCTGGGCGAATTTCGGCTCGATATGAGATACGAAGAGATCACTCATGTTGCGCACTCAACCTATTATCCGCTCAACTCTCGAACTGAAGTCCAGGTTACCGGTTCCTTAAGAAAATCCAACCTTCTTGTCGAGTTGTCGTAAATATCGCCAATTTTATCCAGTAGATGTTTTGTGAATACTTGCCGCGTCGCGCAGAATGACTGCGCGATCCGGTATTTGTAGTTATAGGAAGGCCCCGGTCTGCTCGGGCTTTCGGCTGAGCCCCGAAAGATCAGCCCGGCTGAGTGGGGCTGGGAGCGGGGCCGATGGAGCCCGATTCAGGGAGCAGCAGCTCGAACAGCGCATCGATCTGGCGGCGGAACACCGCGTCGGCCTCATTGGCTGCCCAGACCTCGCCGCGCAGCGCCTGGAAGGAGGTATTGGCCTCCGCCAGCTCGACGGCGCCGACAATGGCCTGCGCATAGATGTTGATCGCCGCCTCGCAGGCGGGGACGGTGCCGTCGGGAAGGGTGCAGCTGGTGAATACGGCATTGTACTGGGCCGTATAGCCGTTCACGGGCGCGGCGGCGGCGGGCGCGATCGCCATCAGCCCCAAGGCTCCCATCGAAACCAGAATTCCTACCCGTTTAAGCATTACTGCCCTCTCGATCACGGCAACAATTCGCTGCGCATGTTTATCTGGAAATGCGGGGATGAGTTAACACATTATTAATTTCTGGCGCAACTCGAGTCTTAAAGATTTGGTAAACACAGGCGAGGTGCCTTTATAGAAAGACTCGCGGGAGCGGCCGGCGAAATCTGTTCTTGGAAGTGCCGGAGCGGGGCGAGGCAGAAGCCGGCCCCGGCGCAAGACAAAAGAAAAGACCCTCCGGCAGGAGGGTCTTTAACTAGAGCGGTGCTGCGCCGGATAGAAAGTCTAACCGGCGATCCAGCGATTGGGATTTGCCGTAGACATCGAGCGGATGGTGTAACCCGAGGCCCGCAGTGTCTTGACGCTATTGTTCAGATTGTCGAGCACATAGTCGCCCTCGCTGGTCTTGACCACCAGCACGGCATGGGGCTCGCCGCGGCGCGTATGGGTATAGGCGATGCGCAGGGCACCGGCCGAGACGCCCTGGCGGATCAGGGTGCTGCGCTTGGTGAGCACATAGTCCTCGCAATCGCCGCTGGCCGGGTTGACCTCCCACACGTCCGCCACGTCGCGCTGCGGGCGGATTGCGCGGTTGACGTGGACATTGACCTGCTTGAGCACCGCCATGAGGTTGGGCGTCATGGTCACCTGGCTGCCCCCGCTTCTATTGCTGGCGCATTCGCTTTTGTTCTTGGCGCAGAAAAATTGCATGGCCAGGGGGGTCACCGAGGCGGTGCGGGCCACCAGATCGGGCGTCGACACCCGGGCGGGATCGGCAGAGGCGGCTGCGCCGCCGGTCATGCCCAGGCTGGCGGCCATGGCCAGCCCCGTCAGCATTGCTGCGAATTTGATGTTCATTTGCGCCATCTCCTGATGAGCTTTCTGCCCTCAGAATGCGCGCGGCCGATTGCTGCCGAATGGGAAAATTCGGTACAATTTTATTCAAATGCCGAAAGAGACTTCCCGGCTGTGCCCTTCATAGGCGATGGCGTCCAGCCAGGCGTTGAAACCGGCATGGCAATTGAACTCAAGCTCGCCTCAAATTTGAATCAAGAGCGGCCGGTCAGCCTTGCGTGCCCACCGATGGCGCCGGCTCGGGGGCGTATTTGTTGAGCAGGCCGAGCTGAGTCATGGAGAAGACCACGGTCAGCGGCATGATGCCCCAGACCTTGAAGGCCACCCAGATATCGGTGGAGAAATTGCGCCAGAGCACTTCGTTGATGATGGCCAGGGCGACGAAGAACAGGCCCCAGTTGAGCGTCAGCTTGCTCCAGCCCTCGGGGCGCAGCTTGTAGACGTCGCCAAAGACATATTTGAGCAGTGACTGGCCGAAGACCAGCCCGCCCAGCAGCACGGCGGCAAACAGCGAATTGGTGATGGTGGGCTTCATCTTGATGAAGGTGTCGTCCTGCAACCACAGCGTCAGCCCGCCAAAGACCAGCACCACCACGCCGGTGACCAGCGGCATGACGGCGATCTTGCGCAGGATGATCCAGCTCAGCGCCAGCGAGAGGACCATGGCGCCCATGAACCAGGCGGTGGCCACGAAGATATCGGCGCGGGCATTGGCGATGAAAAACACCACCAGCGGACCCAGCTCCAGCCCCATCTTGATGAGCTGGGGGCGGGTTTCGTCCCAGTTGATCTCATGGGCGGGCGCGGTCTTGTCGGTCATGGCGTCAGGCTTTCGGTTGGGCAGGCGCAATGTGATGGCAAGCGCCCCCATATGCAAGCGTGCATAATCCGCAAGCGTGGTGGGATTGGGGCCGTCAGCCCTCCCCCGCAATGGCGCGGGCGAAATCGGCGGCGGTGAAGGGCTCGAGGTCGCCCACCCCCTCGCCCACGCCGATGAAATGCACCGGCAGGCCGAATTTTTTGGCGATGGCCACGAGAATGCCGCCCCGCGCCGTGCCATCGAGCTTGGTCATCACCAGCCCGGTGACGCCGGCGCGCTGGCCGAAGATTTCCACCTGCCGAAGCGCGTTCTGCCCGGTGGTGGCATCCAGCGTGAGCAGCGTCGCATGGGGCGCGGAAGGATCGACCTTCTTGATGACGCGGATGATCTTTTCCAGCTCGCTCATCAATTCATCGCGGTTCTGCAAGCGCCCGGCCGTATCGATGATGAGCACGTCGCGCCCCTCGGCCCGCGCCTGGGTCACCGCGTCGAAGGCCAGCCCCGAAGCGTCGGCTCCGGCGGGGCGGGCAATGACGGGGGCGCCGGTGCGCTGGCCCCAGACCTGCAATTGCTCGATCGCCGCGGCGCGAAACGTGTCGCCCGCCGCCAGCATGACCGATTTGCCCTCGTCGGAAAATTTCTGCGCCAGCTTGCCGATGGTGGTGGTCTTGCCCGAGCCGTTGACCCCGATCATCAGGATGATGAAGGGCTTTTGCGCGGCATCGATCAGGAGGGGCCTGGCCACCGGGGCGAGCGCTTTTTCCACCTCGCCGGCGAGCACGGCGCGCACCTCTTCACCGCTCACATCGCGCTCATAGCGATCCTTGCGCAGCGTCTCGGTGATGGCCAGGGCGGTGTCGACGCCCAGATCGGCCTGGATCAGCACGTCCTCCAGCTCGTCCAGCATGGCGGCGTCGAGCTTGCGCTTGGTGAAGACCGCGCCGATGGAGCCGGTGAGCTGGTCGGAGGAGCGCTTGAGGCCGGAGGCGAGCCGGGCAAACCACCCCTGGCGTGGTGCCTCCTGCGGGGCGGGTGGCGGGGGCGCGGCAGGGGGGGCAGCCAGTTCCTCGAGGTCCTCGACGTAATCGGGCGTGGTCTCGGGAGGGCCGGGAAAGGGCACGGCCTCGGGCGCCGGCACCGCGTCATGGGGCGGCTCGGGGGTGGGCGGCACCGGATGGGGCGGATTGTCAGCGGGCTCCGGCCGCGTCTCGGGCGGGGCTGGTGTGTCGGTGGCGCCGAAAAGGCGCTTGAAAAATCCCGGCTTCCTGTCGGTCATGGCCTCTTCCTTTTGTCGGCTCAAGCCGCCGCCTCGTGCAGGGCTTCTCCCGTCAGCCCGTCCGCGCTCGTGCCGGTGATGCGCACATCGAGCAATTGCCCCGGCGCGGTGCCTTGCACGTGAACGGGCACGAACTGCTCGCTGCGACCCAGGCCCTCCTGCTCGATCAGCACATGCTCGATGCCGCCGAGGCGGCTGGCGCAGAGCTTTTCGAATTGCCGGTCGCCGGCGGCGCGCAATAGCGCCGCGCGCTCGCGGGCGACGCGCCGGTCCACCTGCGGCATGCGCGCGGCGGGCGTGCCCTCGCGCGGCGAATAGGGAAAGACATGCAGATAGGTCAGGTCCGCCTCGGTGACGAAGGCAAGCGTATTGGCGAACATCTCGTCGGTTTCGGTGGGGAAGCCGGCGATGATGTCGGCGCCGAACACCATGTCGGGCCTGAGGCCGCGCAGCTTGTCGACGATGGCGAAAGCGTCGGCGCGCGAATGGCGGCGCTTCATGCGCTTCAGGATCATGTCGTCGCCCGATTGCAGCGACAGATGCAGATGCGGCATCAGGCGAGGCTCGGAGGCCACCGCCTCGTAAAGGGCGGGGTCGGCCTCGATGGAATCGATCGATGAGATCCTGAGGCGCGGCAGGTCCGGCACGTGCCTGAGAATGGATTGGGTGAGCTTGCCCAGGCTGGGGCTGCCCGGCAGGTCGCCGCCATAGGAGGTGATGTCCACCCCGGTCAGCACCACTTCGCCATAGCCATTGGCGACGAGTTTCTTGATCTGCTCGACCACCGCCCCCATGGGCACCGAGCGCGAGGGTCCGCGCCCGAAAGGGATGATGCAGAAGGTGCAGCGGTGGTCGCACCCGTTCTGCACCTGCACGAAGGCGCGCGCGCGCCCGTCCATGCCCTCGATGAGGTGCCCGGCGGTTTCGCGCACGCTCATGATGTCGTTGACCTGCACCTTGTCGTTGAGCGGCACGCCGAAGGCCATGGGCCGGTAGCTTTCGGCCTTGAGCTTGTCATTATTGCCGATGACGAGATCGACTTCTTCCATGTCCCCGAAGCTGCGCGCCTCGGTCTGGGCGGCGCAGCCGGTAACGATGATGCGGGCTTGCGGGTTGTCGCGGCGGGCCTTGCGCACCGCCTGCCGGGCCTGGCGCACGGCCTCGGCCGTCACCGCGCAGGTATTGATGATGATGGCGTTGTCCAGCCCGGCCTTTTCGGCCTCGCTCTTCATCACCTCGGCTTCATAGGCGTTGAGCCGGCAGCCGAATGTCACGGTCTCGACGGCCATCAGGCCGCCGCCCCGTCGCGGGTCCAGGCGCCGCTGGCCGGATCCAGTTGCCCGGTCCATTCCAGCTCCGCCGGGCCGGTGAGGATCACATGGTCGTCGTCGCGCCATTCCACCGCCAGATCGCCGCCGGGCAGGGTGAGCGTCGCCTTGCGGGCGGTGCGGCGGGTGCGCGCGCCATTGACCAGCGCGGCGCAGGCGGCCGAGCCGCAGGCCAGCGTCAGCCCGGCGCCGCGCTCCCAGGTGCGCAGCACGATGCGGTCGGGCGCCAGCACCTGGGCGATGGAGATATTGGCGCGCTCGGGAAAGAGCGGGTGGTTTTCGAGCAGCGGACCGAAACGGTCCAGCGCATAGGACCACACATCGTCCCTGACCCAGAAGGTGGCGTGCGGATTGCCCATCGACAGGACCGAGGGCGAATGGAGCACGGGATCGTCGATGGGGCCGATCTGGAGCTCCACCTGGCGGGTATCGGCGAATTCCTCGTTGAGGGGAATGTCGTACCACGCGAATTTCGGCGTGCCCATGTCGATGCTGATGCGCCCGTCGGCGGCCCGGTCTCCCAGGACCAGCCCGGCCACGGTCTCGAAGGAAAAAGCGGTCCGGCCGGTCTGGGCGCTCAGCGCCTCGACCACGCAGCGCATGCCATTGCCGCAGGCCTGGGCCATGGAGCCGTCGGAATTGATGATCTCGACATAATGGTCGGTGCCGGGGGTGCGGGGATCGTGGATGGCCATGATCTGGTCGAACCGCGTGCCCGGCGTGGCGTTGATGGCGATGGCGGCCTGCGCGCTCACCCGGTCGGGGCGCCCGCGCATGTCGGCGACGATGATCTGGTTGCCCAGCCCGTTCATCTTGAGAAACGGTGCGCCGCTCACTGGCTGCCTCGCAAAGACGTTTGAATTCGGCCTCGGGCCGGAACAGCGGATTGCTCCGCTTTCAGCCCCCTATATGGCCGATGCCGGCTGGAATTGCCAGTGGCGGCGCGGTCGCGGGCCGATGGATAAAATTGCGGGAATTTTGGCAAGGATCCATTAGCCTTACCGCTTCACCAGCCCAAAAGCTTGTTTCCACCCGGCCTTTGCAGTGCGCTATCCCCAATTCGACAGGGGACAGGCGGTCCCTGCTTTCCAAGGAGCCCGGCGCGATGAACATGTCCATGCTGACCGACCAGATCATTACCGACTGGCAACCGCATTTCCCGGCGCTGTTCGGCAATCATTCGCTGGCGCTGAGCCATAATCTGGCCAATTCCCCGCTTTTTGGCGACGAGGCGCTGGCCGATCTCATCGAGCGCTCCCCGCGCGAGGCCTATCACGTCAATTATTCGCAAAAGACCCCGGGCAACCCGCCGCGGCGGCGCGAGGGCGAGATCAAGGGGCTGTCGGGCCGCGAGGTGCTCGATGTGGTGCGCAAGGGCAATATCTGGATCAACCTCACCGC
>NZ_JAUCDN010000141.1:0-8294 GCF_034675085.1 Devosia sp. | reverse complement strand
CGCGACAACGTCGTCATCCACGAAGGCAAGCTCAAGACGCTCAAGCGCTTCAAGGACGAGGTCAAGGAAGTGCAGATGGGTCAGGAATGCGGCATGGCCTTCGAGAATTACGAAGACATGCGCGCCGGCGACGTCATCGAATGCTTCCGCGTCGAAACGGTGCAGCGCACGCTTTAACGTGTTCGCCATTGCTAAATGACAAAGGGCATGTCCGCCGGACATGCCCTTTCTTTTTGCCGCCCCCTCCATGTCGTCGCCCCCTCGAAGCCGGATGGGGCGGCGTGTGGGGAGGGCCGAAAATAAAAAAGACCCGCCCGGAGGAGGGGGGCGGGTCTTCGTGAACCGGGGGCGGGGTGACTACGGAGGATCCGCCGCCGGCAATCGGGATCAGCTATTGATGACCGTGACGCGCGCCCCGACGGGAACGCGCGAATAGAGGTCGATAATGTCCTGGTTCATCAGGCGGATGCAGCCCGAAGAGACATTGGTGCCGATCGTATAGGGTTCGGTGGTGCCATGCAGGCGGAAGAGCGTGTCGGCGCCGTTCTTGTAGAGATAGAGCGCGCGCGGACCCAGCGGGTTCTCGATGCCGCCCGCCATGCCGCCGGCATAGGGACCATAGCGCTCGGGCTCGCGGGCGATCATGGATTTGGTGGGGGTCCAGCGCGGCCATTGCGCCTTGCGGCCGATGACGGCCTCGCCGCGGAAGACCAGCGATTCATCCTTGCCCACGCCGATGCCGTAGCGCAGGGCGCGACCGCCCTCGAGCACGAGATAGAGATGGTGGGCGGGCGTATCGACGACGATGGTGCCGGGGCGCTCATTGGTGAAATAGGGCACTTCCTGGCGCCACCATTTCGGGTCGACCCGGCGGATGTCGGTTGCGGGCACGGGGTGAGGCTCACCCATGACCGCGCCATACATGCGCAGATAGTACGGATCGATGCTGGGCTCCTGCACCACCGGCGCGCGAGTGGACGAGCAGGCGGCCAGGGTGAGGGCGGGCAGGCCGATCATAAACAAACGACGAGAGAGCAAGGTGAATCCCTAAACGGCGGGTGACGCATGATAATTCGAGTTGCCCGTTGGGTAATCCGGGCGCGCGGGCTTTGCTAGTGCAGGAAAGCCTCACTCAGCAAACGCACGGTTAACCAGGCGGTTCCTCGCATAAAATTGATAGGGTAAACGCCGCGCCAAAGAAAAGGGGCCCGGATCGCTCCGGGCCCCTGTTGCATGCAAGGCCGGCCTTATTCGGCGGCGCTTTCCTTGGCTTCCCTGACGATCTCCTTGCCGGTGTCCTGGTCGACCACCTTCATGGACAGGCGCACCTTGCCGCGTTCGTCGAAGCCGAGAAGCTTGACCCAGACCTTGTCGCCTTCCTTGACCACGTCGGTGGTCTTGGCGACGCGCTGGTCGGCGAGCTGGCTGATATGGACCAGGCCATCCTTGGCGCCGAAGAAGTTCACGAAGGCGCCGAAATCGGCGGTCTTGACGACGGTGCCCTGATAGATGGCGCCCACTTCGGCCTCGTCGGTGATCGACTTGATCCACTTGATGGCCGCCTCGATCTGGCTGCCGTCCGAGGAGGCGATCTTGATGGTGCCGTCATCCTCGATATTGATCTTGGCGCCGGTCTTTTCGACGATCTCGCGGATGACCTTGCCGCCGGTGCCGATCACTTCGCGGATCTTCTCGGTCGGGATCTTCATGGTCTCGATGCGCGGGGCGAACTCACCCACTTCCGCACGCGAGGCGGTGATGGCCTTGGCCATTTCGCCCAGGATGTGGATACGGCCATCCTTGGCCTGTGCCAGGGCGATCTTCATGATCTCTTCGGTGATGCCGGCGATCTTGATGTCCATCTGGAGGCTGGTGACGCCCTGATCGGTGCCGGCCACCTTGAAGTCCATGTCCCCCAAATGATCCTCGTCGCCCAGGATGTCGCTGAGAACGGCGAATTTCTCGCCTTCCAGGATCAGGCCCATGGCGATGCCGGCCACCGGACGGGCCAGCGGCACGCCGGCATCCATCAGCGCCAGCGAGGTGCCGCAGACGGTCGCCATCGAGGACGAACCGTTGGATTCGGTGATCTCGGAGACGATGCGGATGGTGTAGGGGAATTCCTCGACCGAAGGCCGGATCGGGTTGATGGCGCGCCAGGCCAGCTTGCCATGGCCGATCTCGCGGCGGCCGGGGGAGCCCATGCGGCCCGCTTCACCCACCGAATAGGGCGGGAAGTTGTAGTGCAGCAGGAAGTTTTCCTTCTTGGTGCCTTCCAGGCTGTCGATGAACTGCTCGTCCTCGCCGGTGCCCAGCGTGGCCACGACCAGCGCCTGGGTCTCGCCGCGCGTGAACAGGGCCGAGCCATGGGTGCGGGGCAGCACGCCCACTTCCGAAACGATGGGACGCACGGTCTTGAGGTCACGACCATCGATGCGCAGGCCGGTGTCGAGCACGTTCCAGCGCACGATCTTGGCCTGGAGGTTGTGCACCACCTCGCCCAGGTCCTCGGACGAGACCTCGCCGGCTTCGATCTTGGCGGTGAAAGCCTCCTTGACCTTCTTCTTGGCAATATCGACCGCGGCGTAGCGGTCTTCCTTCTTGGTGATCTTGTAGGCGGCGCGCAGGTCGGCCTCGGCAATGGCGAGCACGTCCTTTTCCAGCGCCGAATAGTCCGGGGCCACGAAATCGCGCGGCTCCTTGGCGGCCAGCTCGGCCAGCTTGATGATGGCCTCGATGACCTTGCGGCTTTCGGCATGGCCGAACATCACCGCGCCCAGCATCACCTCTTCGCTGAGTTCCTTGGCTTCCGATTCCACCATCAGCACGGCGTCTTCGGTGCCGGCCATGACCAGGTCGAGCTTGGATTCGGAACGGCGGTCGACAGGCAGGTTCAGCACGTACTGGCCATCGACATAGCCGACGCGGGCCGCGCCGATCGGGCCCATGAAGGGAACCCCGGAGATGGTCAGGGCCGCCGAGGCGGCGACCATGGCAAGCACGTCGGGATTGTTCTCCATGTCATGCTGGAGAACGGTGACGATCACCTGGGTCTCGTTCTTGTAGCCCTCGGGAAAGAGCGGGCGGATGGGGCGGTCGATGAGGCGCGAAACCAGGGTTTCGTTCTCGGTGGGACGGCCTTCGCGCTTGAAATAGCCGCCCGGGATCTTGCCGGCGGCGAAGTATTTTTCCTGGTAGTTGACGGTCAGGGGGAAGAAGTCCTGGCCGGGCTTGGGCGAGCGGGCGCTGACAACGGTGGCCAGCAGCACGGTTTCGCCCAGGCTCGCCAGCACGGCGCCGTCGGCCTGACGGGCGATCTTGCCGGTCTCGAGCGTCAGAGGCTGGCCGCCCCAGTTGAGCTCGACCTTGTGATGATCAAAATTGATGGTCATTTTGCGTCTTTCCATTCTGCCGGAGGAGCGGGAACGCGGGGGGCGTAGCGGCCCCACGAACTCGACCGGTGCGCCGGCACCCTGGCGCACCCCATGTGCGGGAAGGGCTCAAAATCAGGCGCGGTTCACATCTGGCGGTGACGAAACATGGGCAAGACAACAAGCAGCTCCGGGCAATGAGCGGCCAATAATCCTGCCATGCTCCGGCAATCGCCGGTCTACGCTTTCATTCCCCGGCCCCTGTGGGGCAGGCGGGGAAGAGGCGGCTGCGGAGAGGCCCCGCAGCCGGACGGCATGGGCGCGCCTTAGCGGCGCAGGCCCAGACGCTCGATCAGCGTCTTGTAGCGGGCTTCGTCGATCTTCTTGAGATAGTCGAGAAGGCTGCGACGGGTCGAAACCAGCTTCAGCAGGCCGCGGCGGGAGTGATTGTCCTTGCCATGACCCTTGAAATGCTCGGTGAGGTTGGCAATGCGCTCGGAGAGGATGGCAACCTGCACTTCCGGCGAGCCGGTATCATTGGCCTTGGTCGCATATTCCTGGATCAGAGCGGTCTTGCGCTCGGGCGTAATCGACATCGGATTGTCCTTTGAAATGGAGGAGCTGGGACGCCCCGGCCGGGATGTCGTCCAGGCGGGGCCGTGAAAAGCCGGAGCCATCGGGCGCCAAGCTGGCGTCCCTATAGTGCAAAAGACGCCGGAATGCCAGAATTTATTCGGCGGCCTCGTCCTCGCCGGCCCCGATGCCCCGCGCCGGATCGATGGCGCTGAGGGGAATGGAGAAGCGCCATTCCATGCCGTCCTCGTGGCAGATGCGCTCCACCTCCGCCCCCAGCGAGCGCCCGACCATGGATTTGAGCACGGTGGTGCCGAACCCCGGGCGCTCCTCGCGTTCGGGCCGGCTGGGCACGGTCTCGCGCCAGACGAAGTCGAGCCGGTCATCGGCGATGGACCAGCGCACATCGAGCCGCCCCTGCTCTTCGGAAAACGCGCCATATTTGACGGCATTGGTGGAAAGCTCATGGGCGGCCATGCCCATGATCTGGGCGGCCTGGGTGTTGAGGCGCACAACCGGCCCCTCAAGGCAGAGGCGTGACGCATCGGGAGGGCTGAACGGGGCGAGCTGGTTTTCCAGCAATTCCCCCAGCAGCACGCCGGCGCGGCCATGGGTGAGCAGCAGGTCGGTGGAACGGGCCAGACCGAGGATGCGCCGCTCGAAGCTTTGCACATAGGAGGCCACGTCGTCGGCGCCGCGCGCGGTCTGCTTGGCCATGGCGGTGATGACGGTCATCTGGTTCTTGGAGCGGTGCGCCACCTCGCGCATGAGGAAATTGACCTCCCTCTCGCTGGCCTGGCGCTGGCGCGAGGCCTGCTCCAGCGCCTCGCTGACCGAGGCGATCTCCAGCACGGGATAGTTCTTGGCCTCGACCACCTCGCCCTGGCCCAGAAGGCGGGCGTCGCGGGCCAGGCCGCGCACGGAGGAGCCGATCATGCGGCTGACGGCGATCAAGCCGATAACGACCAGCCCCACCAGGATGAGCCCGCCCAGCGCCAGCGACAGCATGGCCTGCTGCATGGGCCGGGCGATCATGGCTTCGGGGGCCCAGGCCACGGTGCGCCAGCCGGTCAGGGCGGAGCGCAGCACCACCAGCCGCGCCGGCCCCTCGGCGGTGTCGACCCGCTGCCAGCCATAATAGAGCGGGCGGGCCATGACGTCGAACTGGGAAAACACCGAGCCCACCGCGCCGACATCGCTGGTGGCGGCGATGATGCGCCCCTCATTGTCGATCAGCGCCGTCTTCCAGCCCTCGGGCAGGCGATTGGCCACCAGCGTATCGTCGAAATTGCTGGCGGGCTGGTTGAGCGCCACCACCTTGCGCCCATAGGGCCCCAGATCGATGGGCATGAGGATATTGTAGACCCATTGCTGGGAGACGGCCCCGAGCACCAGATCGGTCACCACCACCTCGTCGGTCGCCAGCGCCTTCTGCGCCGCCTCGGGATCGGCGGTCCAGCCGGAGGGCGTGTCATAGGGGCGACGCGTGGTGAAGGCGGTGGAATTGTCGGCGTTGAGCACGAAGAGATTGGTGCCGGTGCCGGCCAGCGCCAATACGGCGCGCTCGTGGAAGGCGCGGAAATCGCCGGTATGGAAGGCGGGGCTGGTCGCAAGCACGCGCAGCGTGGTGGTGTTGGCGGTGATTTCCCGCTCCACCCGCTGCACCAGCGATCGTGACGTTGCCAGGATCAGGGTTTCCACCGTCTGCTGCTGGGCATCCTGGTTGCGATGCATGAGCACGCCGGCGAAAAGCAGGCTGGGCAGGATGGTCACCAGGCCGATGGCGACCAGATAGTGGACAATGGGGCGTCCCTTGAATGCCGGGAACCGAAACCGCAAGCTGCCGCTCCTTTGTGCGGAATCATGAGCCGGTATGCAGATCGGCCCGCTCCGGCCAGCCTACAGCATGTCTCCCGAAAGTGGGAACCGGTTTCGGGATAAAGACATGCGCAAAAACAAAGGCTAACGCGCATGGAGCGAATCTGAAAGATCGCGACGCGCTTTAGACGGGCATGGGGAAGCCGGCAACTGGCTGGGTTGCCGGAATTTTCGTCTCAATATTTGGCGCTGGCGTCGCTGGCCGGGAAGCTCTCGTCCAAGGCGTCGTCCTGCTTGTCCCAGCTTCGGGGCTTGTCGGCCAGGGCCTGCTTGCCGGCATTGCGCACCTGTACCGGGGAATCCCCCGGGCCGGGCTTCTTGCCCCCCTTCATGGCCGCGGCGGCGTCGGGCGCGGGCTTGGGGTGTTTTCTGGTCTCGGGCATCACAGCCTCCCTTTCCATATCTTCAGACACAACACGCCAGCCGCGCAGGAGTTGCAGCCTCTTGGCCTCTTGGAGTCTTGGCCAAGCCTCTGGTAAAGAGCGCGCATGACCCAGATGCACGCCAACACCAAAAAGCTCTTCATCAAGACCTATGGCTGTCAGATGAATGTGTATGACAGCGACCGGATGACCGATGCGCTGGTTCCGCACGGCTATGAGCCGACCCTGGACATCGCCCAGGCCGACCTGGTGCTGCTCAACACCTGCCATATCCGCGAAAAGGCGTCCGAAAAGGTGTTTTCCGAGCTGGGCCGGCTCAAGGAGCTGCAAACCGAGCGCCGGGCCATGGGCGGGGACATGATGATCGGGGTGGCCGGCTGCGTCGCCCAGGCCGAGGGCGAGGAAATCGCCCGCCGCGCCCCGGTGGTCGACATGGTCTTCGGCCCCCAGGCCTATCACCGCCTGCCCGACATGGTGGAGCGGGCCCAGGCCCAGCGCCATATGCATCCCAGCCTCAAGCGCGCCGTCATCGACACCGATTTCCCCGAGGAAGACAAGTTCGAGCATCTGCCGGCGGCGCGCAGGGAAGTCACCATCAAGCGCGGCCTCACCGCCTTCCTCACCGTGCAGGAAGGATGCGACAAGTTCTGCTCGTTCTGCGTCGTGCCCTATACGCGCGGCGCCGAGGTCAGCCGCCCGGTGGAGCAGGTGCTGGCCGACGCGCGCAATTTGATCGAGGCGGGGGTGAAGGAGCTCACGCTTCTGGGCCAGAACGTCAATGCCTATCACGGGCTGGACGCGGCGGGCCGGGTGGTGAGCCTGGGCGAGCTTGCCTTTCTTCTGGCCGAAATCCCCGGCCTGGAAAGACTGCGCTACACCACCAGCCATCCGCGCGACATGGATGACGCCCTGATCGCGGCGCATCGCGATCTCGATATCCTGATGCCCTATCTGCACCTGCCGGTGCAGTCGGGATCGGATGCCATCCTCAAGGCGATGAACCGGCGCCACACCGCGTCCGACTATCTCAGGCTCATCGAGACCATCAAGGCGGCGCGCCCCGACATGGCGCTTTCGGGCGATTTCATCGTCGGCTTTCCCGGCGAGAGCGATGCCGATTTCCAGGACACGCTCGGCATCATCGCCGAAGTGGGCTATGCCTCGGCCTATTCGTTCAAATATTCCACCCGCCCCGGCACGCCCGGCGCGGCGCTGGACGGGCAGGTCCCCGAAGAAATCAAGACCGAGCGGCTTTATCGCCTTCAGGAGCTGGTCAACCGCCAGACCGCCGCCTTCCACGCCTCCTGCGTGGGCCGGACCCTGCCGGTGCTGATCGAGCGTCCGGGCCGCATGCCGGGCCAGGTGGGCGGACGCTCGCCCTATCTGCAAGCGGTGCATCTGGACGGCTCCACCGACCTGATCGGCGCCATCCACCAGGTCGAGATCATCGGCACCAGCACCAATTCGCTGGTCGGCCGGCTCCAGCAGGCCGCGGCGGCGTAAGGCCTGCGCAGGATACAAAACTTATCCCCGCTCCCTGCCGGCCCGCTTATCCTGATTGCGTTCCTGCCGATGACACGCGGTGCCGACGAAGCGCCGGGCAGAAAGAACGGGGGGTTCGGGGTCGCCCGGGCCAATGCGTGGATGCCGACAACCGGCCAGAGCCGGACCGCCCCCATGGCCGGTGGATAATCTCCGCCGGCCAGCGAAGGCGGGTCCGAAGCGTCAAACCCCAAAAGGGGGCCGCTCGAGGCGTGCGTAGAAAACCCGATCGTGGGAAGCGGCTTTCGCCTCTTCTGTTTGTCTACCAATCGGGGGCGGAAGCCGCTTTCCACCGTGAAACCGCAAGCCAGAACGGCCGGGCGGCGATACCCATTGGGCGCAATGGCAGCCGATCGTCACAAAAAATCTACAGACAGCGGAACAAAATCGGCCTAGCCTCGCTGTCCATGAGGCGCTTGGCGCCAATCCCTTTTTCGGAGCCACAAAGGTTTGAGCAGGCATTTGTCAGCAAATCCGGACAACGCACTCGCAACCCAACTCGAACTCGCCTTTGAAGACAATCGCCTCGCTGCCCAGCTTTACGGCG
>NZ_JAUCDN010000140.1:0-8404 GCF_034675085.1 Devosia sp. | reverse complement strand
TGCGGTCTGCGCGCCGTAATACTTGTCGGCGGGCACCTCGATCGTGCCCATGGTATCCGATTCAACGCGCGTGCTCATTGTTCACTCCCGATAGGCCGCCCCCAATGGCGGCAGACAAAGCAAAACGGCCGACCCCGATAAGGGACCGGCCGTCGGCATAACAGAACGGAGCGCAAAAAGCGCCTCGTCTTTCGTTTACTTCTTGACGTCGAGAATCTGCCGGCCGCGATACATGCCGGTCTTGAGGTCGACGTGATGCGGACGGCGCAGCTCGCCCGAATCCTTGTCTTCAACATAGGACGGGGTGGCAAGGGCGTCGGCCGAGCGGCGGAAGCCGCGCTTCATCGGCGAGGTCTTGCGTTTTGGCACTGCCATGGTCGGTACTCCGAATTCAACATCGTTGCGCCGCCAGAGCGGCCCAGAGAGATCATCTCTGAAAGGATTGGTCGGCTCTATAGAGCAAGCGAAGCGGCTTGGCTAGGGGGTTGTGCGGTGTCGGGCGCCGAAAGAGGCGGTTTTTGTGGAGCAGGCTCAAGCCGCCTGGACGCCCCTGGCCGGTTCGGCCCCCTCCAGCTCCCAGACCAGGCTCAGGCGCTCGGCCGGATCGGTGGGGGCAGGCAGATGGAAGACGCGGTCGGCGCAGGTCAGGGCGAGGCGAAAGCGGCTGCGGCTGACGGGGTCGGCGACGAGTTCGGCCAGGGTGCCGACCCAAAGGGCATGGCCGCCCTGGGCGAGCAGATAGAGATCGGCCTCGCTCATGCAGAACTGGTCGAGATTTTCCCCGAGGAGATCGAAAAGGCGGCCGGAGCGTCCCTGCCAATGGACGGCGCGGCTGAAGCCGGCATGGATGACCTTGCTGGAGGGGCCTTCGGTCATGTCCGTCTTCTCCCATAAGCCGGTTGAATGAGAACAAAATTAGAACAAAATGAGCAAGACGTCAAGTGGGGTCTTACCGCGTGACTACATGTATGTGCCTGTTCGTTTTTAACGTCAATATGTAGTGTCAGGTGGCGGAATTGCGTCGAACTTCGAGGCTCTGGCGCAGATGCGGGCCAAGGGGGCGGCCCAGGCCCTTTTCGATGGCTTGCAGGGTGAGGGCTTCGGTTTCGCCCTCGATGGCCTGGGCGAGGCGCTGGCTGAAAATCTCGGCGGGAAGTCCGGGCTCGATGGCGGGCAGGAAGCGGGCCTCGGCGGTGCCGGGCCAGATGATGGGGCTGTTGCGGCCCCAGAACAGGCCGGAATTGAGCGCCACAGGCACGACGGGAACCCCGAGCGCTTCATACATGCGCACAATGCCCTGGCGATAGGCGGGCGCGGCCAGGGCGGCGCGGCGGGTGCCTTCGGGGAAGATGACGAGGCGGCAGCCGCGCCCGATGGCGGACCGGCTCTCTTCGATCAGGGCGGGAATGGCCTGCGCTCCCTTTTGCCGGTCGATGGCGATGCAATCGAGCGAGCGGGCGGCCCAGCCGAAGAAGGGAATGCGCATCAATTCCTTCTTGGCGATATAGGCCGGGCGGCCGGTATGGGGGAAAATGGCGAAGACGTCCCAGTTGCTCTGGTGCTTTGCGGCGATGATGCAGCCGCCGGGCGGAATGTTCTCGGCGCCGCTGACAATGGTCTTGAGGCCGGTGAAAATGCGCAGATAGGCCAGGTTCGAGTGGCACCAGAACACGGCCATGGCCCAGCTCAGCCTTGTGCGGCCGGCGAAAAGAGCGATGGTGCCCACCACCAGCGCAATGACGACCGTCTGGCCGATGAAGACAACATAGAACAGGGCCGTGCGCAGGGCCTGGAAGGCGGTTCGGAAAATGGTCATGGCGCTGCCCAGCTGCCGGCTCAGGACGTCTCGGAAAGAAAGCGTCGCACGGTGGTGCGCGAGGTGATGGCGGTGAGCGCGGCGATGACCGGCACCACGGCGAGAATGCCGAAAAGGCCCGACCAGCCCAGGGCAAAACGCCCGAACAGCACGCCCACCTGGGCGCCGGCCTCGCTGGGCAGCATGCTGCCGGCCGCCGTGCCGATGAGGGCGAAAAAGACTAGCGCCATCACCGCGCCCAGCAGCCCCCCCTGAAGGCCGATGGAGAGGAACCGTCCCTGGAATTCGCCGGCGATGAAGCGGTTGGAGGCACCGATATAATGCAGCACGTCGACGATTTCGCGGTTGGTCGCCATGGCGCCGCGGGTGGCGAAGATGATGGCGAGCACGGTGGCCGCCCCGATCAGCACCAGCACCATGAGGCCGGAAAAAACGATGGTGCCGGCCATGGTGTTGAGTTGCTGGCGCCAGGCGGCGTGAGTGTCCAGGCTCGCGCCCTTGACGGCGCCGAGATTGCGCTGGAGCCCTTCGATATCGGCCTCGGCGGGATCGGAAAGCTGGACGACGACGAGGCGGGGAATCTCGATGGCGGTGAGATCGAGCCCGGAGCCGAGCCAGGGTTCGAGCAGCTTCTGGCTTTCCTCGATGCTGAGCGCGCGGGCGGAGGCCACGCCGGGGGTCGATTCGGCCAGCGACACGGCGCTGCGCAGATTGGAGTCCATCACCTCGCCCTCGACGGGACGCAACTGGATGGTGACTTCGCGCCCCACATCGGCCGACCAGGCGATGGCCGATTTCTGCATCAGCACCACCCCGCCCAGCGTGACGGCGGAAAGAAAGCTCATGATGGTGATGAGCAGAAGCAGCGTGCGCCCGGCAACGCTGCGCTCGGGAACGATGGGGGCGGCCCCGGTGCGGGCCGGCCAGAGGGAGATCAGCCGCTCAATCATGAATCACCAGCTCGCCCTTGTTGAGCAGCATGCGCGGATAGTTGAATTTTTCCAGCAGCGGCAATTCATGCGTCGCCAGGATGATCGTGGTGCCCAAAGTGCGGTTGAGCTCGGCAAACAGATGGACCAGGCGGCTCGACAGCTCGGGATCGACATTGCCGGTGGGTTCGTCCGCCAGGAGCACCTTGGGCCGGGCGATGACGGCGCGGGCAATGGCGGCGCGCTGCTTCTCGCCGCCCGAGAGCAGCGAGGGCAGCGCGTTCATGCGCTCGCCCAGCCCCACCCATTCGAGCAGTTCGGTGACGTTGGGACGGTATTCGCTTTCCGGCTGGCCGAGCACGCGCAATGGCAGGGCCACGTTCTCGAAGGTGGTCAGATGGTCGAGCAGGCGGAATTCCTGGAAGACGATGCCGATATGGCGGCGCATCTGCAAAAGCTGGTCCTGATCGAGCCGGCTCACATCCTCGCCGAACATGGTGACGGTGCCGCTGGAGGGTTTCAGGGAAAGCAGCAGCAGGCGCAGCAGGCTGGTCTTGCCCGAGCCGGAGGGGCCGGTGAGAAAATGGAACGAGCCCGGCTCCACCGAAAAGGTGAGGTTCCGCAGGATTTCCGGGCCATTGCCATAGCGCAGCCCGACATTGGAAAACTCGATCAAGACGGCAGGCTCCCCATCGGTCAGGGCGAATCACATTGCGGGCCAGCATAGCAGCCATGGGCCCCGCACGGGCAGGAACGGCATGGTTGTGGGCATCAAAGCGGCGCAAATGTGGTGGCGGGATGGGGTTTGAGGAGTTTTAACCCCCCGCCGCTAGGGTGAAGCCACCGCCCGCCCCTTCATGCGTCTGGCCCGATGATCATCACCTGTCCACATTGCCAGACCAAGTACCAGGTGGCCTACGAGGCCATCGGATCGGCGGGCCGCAAGGTGCAATGCGCCCATTGCCGCCAGGCCTGGCAGCAGGAGCCGGTGCAGCCCGAGGATGCGGACCAATTGCCCGAAACCGTGTTCGACGCGCTGGCCGAGGACGGGCTGGACGAGGCCATGGTCGAGGAAGAGCGCGCCGTGGCCCAGGAAACCGCGCAAAGCCGGAACAATGACGACTTGCAGCGCCGGCTGGCGGCCAGCGTCGATCCCGCGCTGATCCGCAAGCGGCAGAAGGCATTTTCGCGTCGGCGCAGCGCCATGGAGGCGGAATTGCCGCTGGCGCGGCTGCGGCGCAGCCTGCGGGTGATCGGCGCGCTGTTGCTGGTGGGGGTGCTGGGCACGGCCTATTTCGGCCGGGTGCAGGTGGTGGAGCGCTTTCCCGACATGGCGGGTCTTTATGCCGCGCTGGGGCTGGGGGTGAATGTGGTGGGGCTGGATTTTTCCGATCTTACCTCCCTGCGCACCCAGCGCGACGGCAAGGAGGTGCTGGTGGTCTCGGCCCAGATCGTGGGCCTGGCGCGCAACCCCGTCGCGGTGCCGCCGGTGGTGGTGACGCTGATCGACGACAAGGGCCAGGGCATCTATGAATGGAGCACCACGCCTTCGGTGCGCGATCTGATGGGCGGGGAGCGTTCCAGCTTCGACACCCAGCTCACCCAGCCGCCCAAGGCGGCGGCGCGCGTGCGCCTCAGCTTTGCCGGCGAGCACAAGAAACCCCGGGGCGGGGAGCGGGCCGCTGCGTCCGCCCCGCCGCCCCCCGCACAACCCGATTTTATCCAGGAGTAAGTCTGATGGCCCGTATTCTGGTCGCCGAGGATGACCCTTCCGTGCGCGCCTTCGTGGTCAGTGCCCTCAAGATGAAGGGCCATGAGGTCGTGGCCGAGGAAGATGGGGGCCTGGCCGCCGAAACCGCCGATGCCGAACAGGGGCGGTTCGACCTGCTGCTCAGCGACATCAAGATGCCGATCATGGACGGTATCGGGCTGGCCTTGCAGGTGGCGGCGAAATATCCGCAGATGATCATCGTGCTGATGACCGGCTTCGCCGACCAGCGCGAACGCGCCCATGGGCTGGACGCCTTCATCTATGACGTCATCACCAAGCCCTTCTCGCTGGCCGATCTTCTCGCCAAGATCGAGGATGCGCTGGCCGGCAAGCCGGTGGAGGTGCTCTCGCTGGCCCGCCAGGCGCAGGAAGGAATCTAGTCCTTTATTTTATCGCGTTTCCGAACCGCAAAACCGTTGCCACTTTTGCTGGAAACGCTCTGGGCTCAGACCCAGTCGGGAACGCTGTCCAGGGCGATGAGCTCGGCCAGCGATCTGCGCGGGCGGATGACGTGGTAGCGGGAGCCGTCCACCAGGATTTCGGGGACGAGCGGGCGGGAATTATAGGTGGAGGCCATGACCGCGCCATAGGCGCCGGCGCTCATCACCGCCAGAAGATCGCCTTCCTTGACGCCGGGTATGGTGCGGCCCTTGGCCAGATAGTCGCCGGTCTCGCAGACCGGGCCGACGATGTCGGCGGTGATCGGGGGCAGGTTGGAGGCGTTGACCGGCTGGACGTCGTGATGGGCCTCGTAGAGCGTGGGGCGGATGAGATCGTTCATCGCCGCATCGACGATGACGAAATTGGCGCTCCCTTCCTTCACATATTCGACCTTGGTGACCAGAATGCCGGCATTGCCGACCAGCAGCCGGCCCGGCTCGATGACCAGGGTGCAGCCCAGATTGCCGACCTTTTCGCGCACAACGGCGGCATAGGCGGTGGGAAGGGGCGGGGCTTCTTCATCGACATTGTAGGGAATGCCCAGGCCACCGCCGATATCGACGTGATGGATGTTGTGGCCATCGGCGCGCAGGGCCGTCACCAGTTCGGCCATGAGGCCGAAGGCATTGCCAAAGGGTTCGAGGTCGGTGATCTGGCTGCCGATATGCATGTCGACGCCCACCGCCTCGACATGGGGCAGCGCGGCGATGCGGGTATAGACCTCACGGGCGCGGGCATAGGGAATGCCGAACTTGTTCTCGGCCTTGCCGGTGGAAATCTTGGCGTGGGTGCGCGCATCGACATCGGGATTGACGCGGACCGAGACGCGGGCGGTGCGGCCCATGTCGGCGGCGACCATGGAGAGGCGCTCCAGTTCGGGCTCGCTCTCGACATTGAAGCACTTTATGCCGACATCGAGCGCCCGGCGCATCTCGGTGACGGTCTTGGCAACGCCGGAAAAGACGATCTTTTCGGGCGGAATGCCGGCGGCCAGCGCCCGCTCCAGTTCACCCACGGACACCACGTCGGCCCCGCAGCCCTCGCGGGCCATCAGCGTCAGCACGGCCTGGTTGGAATTGGCCTTCATCGCATAGGCGAGAAGGGTCGGAATGCCTTCGAAGGCCTCGCGAACCACGCGCACATGGCGGCGCAGCGTGGCCGAGGAATAGACATAGAACGGGGTGCCGACCTTTTCGGCCAGCAGGTTGAGATCGACGTCCTCGGCAAAAAGGGTGCCGTCGCGATGGTGGAAATGATGGACCATGATGTGCTGCCGATCTCGCGGGAAGAAAAGGTCGCTCCGCCGCGATCAGCGGCAGAAAGGGGAACTACTCGATGCCGCCATCGCCATGGGCGCGGCGTGCCCTGGCAAGGGCGCGTGGCTCGTGGGGCTGGCCGGTGAGCAGGGTTTTCCAGCGCGCCGCCTGTTCGAGCACATTGGAAGGGGCGGTGCCGCCATAGGATTTTCGCGCGGCCACCGAGGCTTCTACGGTCAGCACCTTGTGGATGCGGCTGTCGATGCGCGCATCGATGGATTTGAAATCCTCGATGGTGAGCCCTTCCAGGCCGCAATTCTTGCCTTCGGCCAGGGCGACGATCTGTCCGGTGATATGGTGGGCGTCGCGGAAGGGAATGTCGAGCTCGCGCACCAGCCAGTCGGCAATGTCGGTAGCGGTGGAAAAGCCGGCAGTGGCAGAGGCGCGCATGCGCTCGCGATTGGGCGCCATGTCGCCCACCATGCCGGTCATGGCGGCCAGCGACAGCGAGAGCGCGTCGAGCGCGTCGAAGGCGACTTCCTTGTCTTCCTGCATATCCTTGGAATAGGCCAGCGGCAGGCCCTTCATCACCACCAAAAGGCTGGTGAGCGCACCCAATATGCGCCCGATCTTGGCCCGCACCAGCTCGGCTGCGTCAGGATTGCGCTTTTGCGGCATGATCGAGGAGCCGGTGGTGAACTTGTCCGAAAGACGGACGAACCCGAACTGGGCCGACGACCAGATCACCATCTCCTCGGCGAAGCGCGACAGATGCATGGCACAGATGGCGGCGGCGGCGAGGGTTTCCAGGATAAAGTCGCGGTCGGAAACGGCATCGAGGCTGTTGGCGGTAGGCCGCTCGAACCCCAGCGCCTCGGCGGTCATCTGCCGGTCGATGGGATAGGGAGTGCCGGCGAGCGCCGCCGAACCCAGCGGGTTTTCATTGAGGCGCCGGCGCGCATCGATCAGCCGGCCGGCGTCGCGCCCCAGCATTTCGACATAGGCCAGAAGGTGATGGCCGAAGGTGACCGGCTGGGCGTTCTGCAGATGGGTGAAGCCGGGCAGGATGGTCTCGGCTTCCTCTTCGGCGCGCTGGACAAGGGCGAGTTGCAGGGTGTGGACCTGGGCCACCAGCGTGTCGATGGTGTCGCGGACATAGAGGCGGAAATCGGTGGCGACCTGGTCGTTGCGCGAGCGGGCGGTGTGCAGGCGCCCGGCGGCATCGCCGATCTTTTCGCGCAGGCGCGATTCGACATTCATGTGAATGTCCTCCAGCGCCCGCGAGAACGTGAACTTTCCGCTCTCGATTTCGGCCAGCACCTCGTCTAGACCGGCAAGGATAGCGTCGCGGTCGGTCTGCGTCAGAATGCCCGTGGCCGCCAGCATTGTGGCATGGGCCTTCGATCCGGCAATATCCTGGCGGTAAAGGCGCTGGTCGAAGCCGATGGAGGCGTTGATTTCCTCCATGATGGCATCGGGGCCGGTAGCGAAGCGTCCGCCCCACATCTTGTTGCTCATCGAAGACCTCGGAGACGTTCATGACCGAAATGCAAGCCCCCCGGCCAAACACGAAAAGAAGCGCGGTGCTTCTGGCGGCATTGGGCCTTGGCGGGGCGGCGCTAGCTATAGCGGTGTGGATGGGGCTCGGCAATGCCGGGCAGGCGGGAGAATGCCCGGTGCAGCGCGAGGCGGCCGCAGCCATCGACGCCGCCGCGACGGGCGAGCTGGCCGCGCTCAACGGCACGGGCGAAGGGCGGGGCTATGCCAACCTCGCCTTCAAGGACGCGGACGGCAAGGACATGACCATCGCCCATTTTTCCGGCAAGGCGCTGCTGGTCAATTTCTGGGCGAGCTGGTGCGTGCCCTGCCGCGAGGAAATGCCGGCGCTGGATGCGCTGGCGGGCAAATACAATGCCGATGACTTCATGGTGCTGCCGATCAATCTCGATATCGGGACGAGCGGGCTGGAAAAGGCGCAGGGTTTTCTTGACGAAGGACAGTTCACCCATCTGCCGCTTTATGCCGACAACACTTTCGCCGCCTTCGAGCGGCTCAAGCAGCAGGCCGTGGCCATAGGGCTGCCGGCGACGCTGGTCCTGGACGGCAATGGATGCGAACTGGCCGTGCTGCAAGGCCCGGCCGAATGGAACACCCCGGACGGCGAAGCGGTGATCGAGGCGCTGCTGAAGCT
>NZ_JAUCDN010000139.1:0-8468 GCF_034675085.1 Devosia sp. | reverse complement strand
TCTTGGCCAGCTGCACGGCCACGTCCAGATCGTCCGATGTGGGCTTTTCGCAATAGACATGCTTGCCGGCGGCCAGCGCGCGCTCGATCAGCCCGGCGCGCATCAGCGTGGTGCCGGCGTCGAAGAAGATGCTGTCGTCGGGATTGGCCAGCGCCGCGTCCAGGTCGGTGCCCCAGCGGGCGATATTGTGCTTTTTGGCCAGCGCTTCGATCTTGTCGCGGTCGCGCCCCACGATGATGGGGTCCACCACCAGCCGGTCGCCATTGCTCAGCGCGACCCCGCCCTGGTCGCGGATCGCCAGGATCGAGCGCACCAGATGCTGGTTATAGCCCATGCGTCCGGTGACGCCGTGCATGATGAGTCCAATCCGCCGTTCCGCCATTCCCTGATCTCCCTGCGGGTGTGTAACTGGTTGGTTACTTAGCTACACCCGCCCGGGGGTGCCCGTCAAGCGTCCTGCCTTGGGGTTAAACCAAAGGCGCATGGCACTTGCTTCTTTACCCCATGCGGAGGCGCTGATATTTTCGCTCAAGTTGGCGTATAGGGGTAACCGGCTCGTTCGCCCAAGCGAGGTGATATGGATCAGAAGCCTGAAGCCCCGCCCAAGCGGGCGCGCAATTCGGAAAAGACCAAGGCCGCCATTCTGGTGGCGGGGCGGGCCGAGTTCGCCGAGCGCGGCTTCGAGGGCGCCCGGGTGGACGCCATCGCGGCGCTGGCCGGCGCCAACAAGCGCCTGCTCTATCATTATTTCGGCAACAAGGAAGACCTTTACCGCGCCGTCCTGCTCGATGCTTATCAGGAAATCCGCCGGGGGGAGCGGGCGCTCTCGCTCGACCAGTTCGGCCCGGCCGAGGCCATGGACCGGCTGGTGCGCTTCACCTTCCGCCATTTCCTGGCCAATCCCTGGTTTCCGCGCCTTCTGGGCACCGAGAACATCGAGAATGCCCGCTTTCTCAAGACCCTGCCCGATATTCAGGGCCTGCATTCACCGCTGGTGGGCCAGATCCGCACCATTCTCGAGCGTGGCGCCGATGCCGGCATTTTCCGCCGCGACGTCGATCCGGTGCAGCTTTACATTTCCATTGCCGCGCTGGGTTTCTTCTACGTCTCCAATATGGCGACGCTCTCGGTCATCTTCGCCCGCGACCTCAGCGCCATCGATATGGTGCAGGAGCGCGAGGGCCAGGCGGTGCAGATGGTGATCGACTATCTGCGCACCCAGCCCGGCTGACCCCTGTCAGTCCAGCGGCGGCAGCGCCGCCACCGCCGCCTGCCGCACGGTTTCGAGCAGCGCGGCGACGCGCGGCTCGTCCGCCCGCTCTTCGAGCACATAGATGCCGATCAGGCTCTGGGGCGTGGGCTCGGTCACCTCGATCCGGCTCAGGCCCCGGCGCGCGAATTCGGCCGCCATCACCTCGGTATGGGCGATCACCGCATCGCTGCGCGCCACATAGTCGAGGCACGCCGCCATGGAATTTGAAGCGAAGGCATATTGGCCCTGATCGAACGGCGCGCTGCCCGAAGTCGAGCGGCCCCAGGTTTCAAAAAAGCGCTGATGCCGCACTTCCGGCAGCGAGCTGGTCACCGCCGGATAGGTCTCGATTTCCATGAGGCTGCGCGGACGGGCCAGGAGCGGATGGCCCTGGCGGGTGAAATACCCCTGTCCCACGCGCGAAACCGGCAGGAAGCGCGCGCCGGTGCTCCGGCTCAGCCCCTCGATTTCATGGGCGACGAACAGCGAAATGTCGCCGCTGAGCAACTGGTCCATGCAGCGCAGCTGGTTGCCCAGGCTGACATGGATGCGCGCCCTGTCGAAGCGCTGGGCATATTCGATCACCATGTCGCGGATGAACAAGGTCCACCATGAATAGCCGCTGCCGATGCGCAATCCCTCTTCGGTGCGGCCGCGCTGATGGGCCAGGGTGCTCAGCGTGTTGTCGTAGAGCCGGCGCATCAGCCGGGCGTTCTGATAGAGCGTCTCGCCATATTCGGTCAGCTCCACCCCGCGCGGGCTGCGGATGAACAATTGCACCCCCAGCGTTTCCTCGAGCTTGCGCATGTTGAAGGTGAGCGTGGGCTGGGTGACGAAAAGCGTGGTGGCGGCGGCGCTGAAACTGCCGGCCTCGGCCACGGCCAGGAACTGGTTGAGCAGCTTGTCCAAAAATCTCTCCCGCAGGGTTATAGATTTTCTCTATATCGGATGGGCTATTTCGTATTATTCTTTTGATCAAGTCTGGTCCATGCTCTTTGTCGAGACTGGCTGCGCAAAGGCGGTCGGTGCCATGTTTCGGAGTTTGCTAACGCCGTTTCTCCATGTCGCCATTTCTTCCATACAAGAAGATTGCGCCTCGGGGCGGCTCCGTGGTAGATGGTAACCGGCCGGTTATTTGAACGGCTTTCCCGCATCGCTCGATGCGGCAGTCGCGGTGGTGGGCGCTCGACAGGAATGCCCCCATGCGCGGCAATGTAACCAGTTGGTGACTTAAGGCGGGGAGGCCATTCACCAGCTCTTGCTCCAGCTTGGGGTAGCGACGAAGTTCAAGGGAGGAAATCACACATGACACTTCGTATCGATCGCCGTCAGTTCCTGATGGGCAGCTCGGCTCTTGTGGCCGCCGGCATGGCCGGCGTGGCGCCGGCCTTCGCCCAGGGCGCCAACCTGCGCCTCACCTTCTGGGGCGGCCAGAACCGGGCTGACCGCACCTATGCCGTCAGCGACCTGTTCGAGGCGGCCACCGGCAACACCGTCGAGGGCGAATTCCTCGCCTGGAACGATTACTGGCCCAAGCTTGCCACCCAGACCGCCGGCGGCAATGCCCCCGACATCATCCAGATGGACTACCGCTATATCGTCGAATACGCCCGCCGCAACGCTATCGCGCCGCTGGACGAATTCGTCGGCGGCGCCCTCAAGTTGGCTGATTTCGATCAGGACCAGCTCGATGGCGGCAAGGTCGACGGCAAGCTCTACGGCATTTCGCTGGGCGCCAATTCCGTCGCGACCCTGGTCAACACCAAGGCCTTCGAGGAGGCCGGCGTCGAGGTCCCGACCAATGCCTGGACCTATGACGACATCATGTCCAAGGGCGAGGCTTTCGCCAAGGCCAATATCCGCAACGGCATGAAGATGATCTCGGACGGCTCGGGCGTCGAGCCCATGCTGGACAACTGGCTGCGCCAGAAGGGCCTGGCCCTCTACACCGCCGAAGGCAAGCTTGGCTTCGGCGCCGACGAGATGATCGAGTGGTTCAAGCTCTGGAACGAGTTGCGCGCCGCCGGCGTCATCGTCGCTCCGGACAACCAGGCGCTCGATACCGGCCCGCTCGAAACCACCATGGTGGTGACCGGCCATGCCGCCATGATGCCCACCAACTCCAACCAGCTCGTCGGTTATCAGGCCCTGGTGCCCGATCGCCTCGATCTGATCGGCTATCCGCGCATCGCGCCGGGTGTCGGTGGCGGGCACTATCGCAAGCCGTCCATGTTCTTCTCGGTCGCCGGCTCTTCCGCCAACAAGGAAAAGGCCGCCGAATTCCTCAACTTCTTCATCGCCGATCCGGAAGCGGCCAAGATCCTGGGCGTCGAGCGCGGCATTCCCTGCCTGCCCGAAAGCCGCGAGATCGTGGCCCCGACCCTGGACGAGCAGAACCAGATCGCCCTCAATTTCGTGGCCAATCTGGGCGACCTGCTCGGGCCGCTGCCGCCATCCCCGCCGGCCGCGGCCGGTGAAATCGACATCTCGCTGCTGCGCACGCTCAGCCAGGAAGTCGCCTTCGGCGCCCGTTCGCCCGAGGATGCCGGTCCGTACTTCGTCAATGAAGCGACCGCCATTCTGAACCGGGCGAGCTAAATCATGACCGCGCGTTCCCTGAACACCGGCGCTCCCGCCAGGGAGCGCGCGGCCACCCCATCGCTCTGGCGGCGTTTCTGGCAGCAGGATGCCGCCGGCTATCTCTTCCTTCTGCCCTGGCTCATCGGCTTTTTCGGTCTCACCGTGGGCCCGATGATCACCTCGCTCTATCTCAGCTTCACCCATTTCGATCTTCTGACCGCCCCGCGCTGGGCCGGCGCGGACAATTATATCCGCATGTTCACCAATGACCCCAAATTCGCCGCCTCCATGCGGGTGACGATGTTCTTCGTGGTCTTTTCGGTGCCGCTCAAGCTCGCCTTCGCCCTGGCCGTGGCCATGCTGCTCAATCGCGGCATCAAGGGGCTGCCGCTCTATCGGGCGCTGTTCTACCTGCCCAGCCTGCTGGGCGCCTCGGTCGCCATCGCCATTCTCTGGCGGCAGATCTTTGCCGGCGACGGGCTGGTCAACAAATTCCTCTCCATTTTCGGCATTGTCGGGCCGAGCTGGATTTCCAACCCGCAATATTCGCTGTGGACGCTGATCGTGCTCTCGATCTGGCAGTTCGGCTCGCCCATGATCATCTTCCTGGCCGGGCTGCGCCAGATCCCGCAGGACATGTACGAGGCGGCGAGCCTGGACGGCGCCAGCAAGTGGCGCCAGTTCTGGAAGATCACCCTGCCGCTGCTCACCCCGGTCGTCTTCTTCAACGCCATCATCCAGACCATCGAGGCCTTCAAGAGCTTCACGCCCGCCTTCATCATCTCGGGCGGCACCGGCAATCCGATCAATTCGACCCTGTTCTACACCCTCTATCTCTATCAGGAGGCCTTCGGCTTTTTCCGCATGGGCTATGCCTCGGCGCTGGCCTGGGTGCTTCTGGCGCTGGTGGGGCTGTTCACTGCCTTCTCCTTCCTCACCTCGAAATATTGGGTCCATTACGATGACTGATGCTCCCAACAAGCTCACCGTGGTGGGGCTGCGCACGCTTTCCCCCACCCAGCGCCGCATCCTCTCCGTGCTGATCCATGTTGGCCTTCTGGGCGCCTCGGTGCTGATGCTCTATCCGCTCTTGTGGATGCTCTCGGCCTCCTTCCGCCCGGAAAACGAGATCTTCACCTCCGCCAGCCTCATTCCCTCCGCATGGAGCCTGGATGCCTATGTGCGCGGCTGGAACGGGCTGCGCACCAGCTTCGGGGTGTTCTTCACCAACAGCTTCATCATCTCCATTCTCAGCGTCATCGGCAATGTGCTGGCCTGTTCCATGGCTGCCTTCGCCTTTGCCCGTCTGGAGTTTCGCGGGCGCGGCTTCTGGTTCGCCCTGATGCTGCTCACCCTGATGCTGCCCTATCAGGTGACCCTCATTCCCCAATATGTGCTGTTCCGCCAATTGGGCTGGGTCAACACCTTCCTGCCCCTGGTGGTGCCGAAATTCCTCGCCGCCGACGGTTTTTTCATCTTCCTGATGGTGCAGTTCTTCCGCGGCCTGCCGCGCGAGCTGGACGAGGCGGCGCAGATGGATGGCTGCTCGCCCTGGCGCATCTACTGGAAGATCGTCTTGCCGCTCTCCATGCCGGTTCTGGCCACCGCCGCCATTTTCACCTTCATCTGGACCTGGGACGATTTCTTCGGGCCGCTGATCTATCTGAGCGAAATGCGCAGCTACACGGTCATGCTGGGCCTCAGGACCTTCACCGACTCCACCGGCATGTCCGATTATGGCGGGCTCTTCGCCATGAGCGTGCTCAGCCTGGTGCCCATCTTCCTGTTCTTCCTCTTCTTCCAGCGCCTGCTCATCGAGGGCATAGCGACAACCGGTATGAAACGCTGAACCATGTCTGACCTGCAATTTGCCGCCATCGGCATCAACCACGCCCACATCTACGGCCAGGTGGATTGCCTCAAGCGCGCCGGCGCGCGCTTCGTGGCCTTCCATTCCCCCGAGGATGATCTGGCCAAGGCGTTTGGCGAGAAATATCCCGAGGCGCGCCGCGTCGCCGATGCGCGCGAGATTCTGGAAAATCCCGCCATCGCCATCGTCACCACCGCGGCCATTCCGGGAGACCGCGCCGCCATCGCCATCAGCGCCATGCAGCATGGCAAGGACGTGCTGACTGACAAGCCCGGCATGACCAGCTTCGAGCAGCTTGCCGATATCCGCCGCGTGCAGGAAGAAACCGGCCGCATCTTCTCGGTGCTCTATTCCGAGCATTTCGAGGTGCCGGCCGCCGTGGAGGCGGGCAATCTCATCGCCGCCGGCGCTATCGGCGAAGTGGTCAATACCGTTGGCCTGGGTCCCCATTCGCTGCGGCTCAACAACCGCCCGGAATGGTTCTTCACCCGCGCCCGCTATGGCGGCATTCTCTGCGACATCGCCAGCCACCAGTTCGAGCAGTTCCTGTTCTTTTCCAATGCCCTCGATGGCGAGGTGGTCTCCGCCGGCGTGCATAACCGCCACCATCCCGACCGGCCGGGCCTGCAGGATGTGGGCGATGCCCATATCCGCACCGCGCGCACCACCGGCTATATCCGCGTCGACTGGATGACGCCCGAGGGCCTGCCCACCTGGGGCGACGGGCGCCTGACCATTCTGGGCACCGAGGGCTATATCGAGCTGCGCAAATATATCGACATCGCCGGTCGTCCCGGCACCGATCATCTCTTCCTGGTCAACAAGAAGGGCGTCGAGCATATCGACTGCGCGCAGGTCGATCTGCCTTTCGGCCGGCAATTCCTCGCCGATGTGCGTGACCGCACGGAAACTGCCATGCCGCGCGAGCGGTGCTATAATGCCATGAAAATGGCCCTGACCGCGCAGGCCATGGCCGAACGGGGTACGGAGTGGCAGCAATGAACCGGATTTTCAACGTCGCCGTCATCGGTTGCGGCATCGGGCGCAGCCATATCGTCGAGGGCTATGTGCCCAATGCCGACAAGTTCAAGGTCAAGGTGTTGTGCGATCTCAATATCGAGCGCATGACCCCGGTGGCCGATGAGTTCGGCATCGAGCGCCGCGTCACCGATTTCGACGCCGTGCTGGGCATGGACGATATCGACATCATCGATATCTGCACCCCGCCCATGCTGCATTATCCCATGGTCATGGCGGCGCTGAAGGCCGGCAAGCACGTCATCTGCGAAAAGCCGCTGGTGGGCTCGCTCGCCCAGGTGGACGAAGTCATCGCCGCCGAGGCCCAATCGGCCGGCCGGCTGATGCCGGTGTTCCAGTACCGCTTCGGCGATGGCATCGAGCAGGCCAAGGCCATCATCGATTCCGGCCTGGCCGGCAAGCCCTTCATGGGCACGGTGGAAACCCTGTGGCGGCGCGACGCGCCCTATTATGCCGTGCCCTGGCGCGGCAAATGGGCCACCGAACTGGGGGGCGTGCTCATGGGCCACGCCATCCACCCGCACGACCTGTTCACCTATCTCATGGGCGATATCGAACGCGTCTTCGGCCGCGTCGCCACCCGGGTCAATCCCATCGAGGTCGAGGATACGATCTCGGCCTCGCTGCTGATGAAAAGCGGGGCTCTGGCCAGCCTCACCGCCACGCTGGGCTCGGCCGACGACATGACGCGCATTCGCCTCGCCTTCGAAAACGTCACCTTCGAAAGCGACCATGCCGCCTATAATCCGGGTGAGAAGTCCTGGAAGATCCAGCCGCGCAATCCCGAGACCGCCGCCGCCATCGCCGAATTGCTCAAGGACTGGCGCTATGTGCCCTCGCGCTTCCAGACGCAGATGAGCCGCTTCCACACCGCCCTGGTCACCGGTGGCCAATTGCCCGTGACCAGCGCCGATTCGCGCCGCTCGCTCGAATTGGTCACCGCCTTCTATCATTCTTCGGCCAGCGGCGAGGATGTCGCCCTGCCCCTCGGCCCCGGCCACCCGCTTTACCAGAGCTGGGTGCCGGCTCAGTTCCGCGCCGCTTAGGAGTTCCTCATCCATGTCGACCAGCATCGAGCTCCGCCAGATCGTCAAGACCTATGGCGATGTCCAGGTCATTCACGGGGTGGACCTGACCATCGATCCGGGTGAATTCACCGTCTTTGTCGGCCCTTCGGGGTGCGGAAAGTCAACGCTTTTGCGCATGATCGCCGGGCTCGAGCCGATCACCGGGGGCGAGTTGCTGATCGATGGCCAGCGCATGAACGAGGTGCCGGCGGCCCGGCGCGGCATCGCCATGGTGTTCCAGTCCTATGCGCTTTATCCGCATATGAATGTCTACCAGAACCTGGCTTTCGGCCTCGAAACGGCGAAGATGCCCAAGCCCGAGATCGAAAAGCGCGTGCACAAGGCCGCCGAGATTCTCAAGATCGAGCCGCTGCTCAAGCGCAAGCCCAAGCAGCTTTCGGGCGGCCAGCGCCAGCGCGTCGCCATTGGCCGCGCCATCGTGCGCGAGCCCAAGATTTTCCTCTTCGACGAGCCGCTCTCCAATCTGGACGCCGAATTGCGCGTCGCCATGCGCGTCGAGATCGCCAAGCTCCACAACGATCTGGGCAATACCATGATCTATGTGACCCACGATCAGGTCGAGGCCATGACCATGGCCGACAAGATCGTCGTGCTGCGGGCCGGGCATATCGAGCAGGTGGGCTCGCCGCTGGACCTCTAC
>NZ_JAUCDN010000138.1:0-8471 GCF_034675085.1 Devosia sp. | reverse complement strand
CCGGACTGGAGCCGCGAGGCTAGCGCAGCGGGCGGGAAGAAATAAGCGGTGAAGGTTTCGTCGCAAGAAACGAACAAGGCTATCGGCGCGCCCCACGGCACGTAAACTCCATGACCAGTTCAAAGGAGCCGCGCCGTGCCGAAGATCGTTGCCCACCGAGGCTATTCGTCCGCTTTCCGTGAAAACGCAATTCCCGCCTGGGCAGGCGCCGTCAAAGCGCGGGCCGACGTGGTCGAGATCGATGTGCGGCGCTCGGCCGACGGCGCTTTTGTCTGCGCCCATGATCCAGACCTCAGGATTGCCGGCCACCCCGGCATCATCAGCCAGATGCGCGTCGCCGAGCTGGCCCGGATTTCCGCCGGCGGCGAGCCTGCCGCCCCGCTCCTGCACGGGGCCTTTTCCACCATTCCCCCCAGCACGGCCATTCTCTTCGACGTCAAGGATGAAAGCCCTTCGGCCTTGACCGATCTTCATGCCTTCAGGCAGCAATTCCCCGACCATCGCGTGATTTTCGGGCTGCACAGCCTGGCGTCGGTGGAACGGATGCGGGGATTGGGAGGGGCTGAGATTCTTGGTTTTCTCGGCGGCGAGGAAGCGGAAGATGACCATTTCTTTGCAGCCGGAGGTAATATCCTGCGCATCTGGGAAGCCGCGGCGCGGCCCGAGCGGATCGGGAAGCTGCGCGGCCAGCAGCGCGAGGTATGGATGACGCTGGGCGGGCCGGGCACAGACAGGGATGTCGGCGACTACATCCCCGAGGCCCTACGATCCTATCATCACGCCGGATTTACCGGCTTTCTCGTCAATGACCCGAAAAGCGCCCGGCAGGCCCTGGCGGGATAGGGTAACCCAGCAGCACCGCCTCAGTGCCGGGTATTGAAATGCAGGTCGAGCCCGGTCAGGGTCGTCGCCAGGTCCTGTCCAAGGGCGTCCGAATAGCGGATGGTCGGGATCGACACGCTGATCGCCGCCGCCACCTGCCCGTTAAGGAACAGGGGGACGCCGAAACAGACCACGCCATCATCGTTTTCCTCGAGATCGATGGCCAGGCCCCGGGCGCGCGCCTCCTCCAAGATACGCGCCAACTGCGCCTTGTCGCACACGGTCGAGGAGGTGCGTGAGCGCAATTGGGTGCGCTCGATCAGGATTTCGCGTTGCGCCGGCTCCAGGGCGGAGGCGATGGCCCGCCCAAGGGAGGTGGAATAGAAATTGTCCCGCGTCCCGGTCGGCACCCGCCAGGACAGGGGACGGTCAGCTTCGAGCACGGTGACATAGTAGACATAGGTACCGTCCAGCACCCCGAGATTGATCGTCTCGTTATATTTGTCGTGCAGCGCCTTCATGACCGGCAGGGCCAGCATCTTGAGATCTTCCTCGCGCGCATTGCGGCCCAGCCAGGAGATGCGCCCGGTGAGGTAGTAATGGCCCGTCCCATCGGCCTTGCTCGCATAGCCGAGCGAGGTCAGGGTCTGGAGGATGCGGAAGGCCGTGCCCTTGGGCAGGCCCGTGGCCCTGGCGATATCGCGCAAGGGCATCGGCTCGCCTACCTCCGCGATGGTTTCGAGCGTATGGAACGCCTTGACCAAGACCCCGATGGTGGCGGAATCCCGCGCCTCGGCATCGTCCTGTCCGGCGGCTTCGGATGCGGCGTCTGTGGGAGAAACTTCGGTCACGATAACGCGCTCCATGAGGGTGCCGCTCGCCAGCGGCGCGCCGGCCCGGGGCGTTTCACGATACGAGGCAATCGTAATTCGCCCACGACACCGCAGTAGAGAGAGGCGGGACCCCTGTCAACGCGTGTGACGGCTTCGGGACGCCTGGCCCTCTGCGCCCCGCGCGGGGCTACCCCTCCAGCCCCAGCGGGTCCTCGTCGAGCGGCCAGATTGGTCGCGGCAGGCGGCGGAAGTCGAGGGCCGACCAGTCGGGATTGGACGTGCCCGGCGTCGCCACGAAAAGCTGCTTGCGTGTATTGGTCAGGAACAAGTCCTTATGCTTGTAGAGGTTCTTGATCGCCACCACCTGCTTGTCGTCGAAGGTGATGCCGTGCAGGCTGAAAAGGCTGAGCGAGAAGAGATTGGTGCGCCGGGACGTCAGCAGCACTTCGATTCCGGCGACGCGCACCACGGCGACATCGCCGATCATGATGCGCTCTTCCCCCAGGTGATCCTGCCAGGCGTTCTTCTTGAGAAAGAGCACCTCGGCCTGGGCGTCCAGCGATGGGCCGGAAAAGGGCTCGAACTTGCCGCCGATGCGCAGATGGAGTCGCGCCCCGACGCCCATCTGCATGCAGATGCCCACCGCCATCGGGTCCCAGAGCGGGGCGATCGCCGCATTGGTGATCTCGTTCTCGATGAAGGCGCGCAGCACATGGGTGGTGTCGCCCGGAGCGCCCGAGCCAATCTGGTCGGCGGTGTCGGCAATCAGCAAGGGCTTGTCGCCCTTGATGCGCGCCTCCGCGATGGCTTCATCGAAAGGCGTGAAGGGCAGGGTGGCCTCGCGGCGGTCGCGATAGAACTGTTCGCCGAACTTGCGCGCGGCGGCCCGGGCAATCTCGATATCGCCATCGGCGATGGCCAGCATCTTGGCGCCGGCCAGCGGAACATCCGCCCAGGGAAAGCCATGGTTAAGCGAAAGCGAGAGGATGCCGTCCTTGCCCTCGGCCTCGATGATCGCCTGGCTGAAGGCGATCAACGGCCCTTCCATCGTCGTGGGAAACAGCCCCATGGTGCGGCAATCGAACAGCGCCATTCGAGGGTCGATCTCGCCGGCCAGGAGCCGCACCATCAGCGCGAACAGATCCTCGGCACGCTCCGAATGGTCGATATGCGGATAGGTCTTGTAAAAGACGATGAGGTCCGCCGCCTCGACGATCACCTCGTCGATATGGGCATGAAGGTCAAGCTCGATGCCGATCCTGACGTCGGGGCCGACAAGGGCGCGCATGCGGGTGACAAGATCGCCTTCGCAATCGTCATATCCCTCCGCCACCATCGCGCCATGCATGCACAACAATACTGCGTCGACCGGCATGGCCGCCGCGAGATCGGACAGGATGCGGTCGCGGATTGCCTCGTAATCAGCCTTCAGCGTCGTGCCCGCCGGGCTGGCGAATACGTGCAGGCTCTGTGCGACCTCCCAGCCCCGCGCCAGGGCGTTCCTGTGCCAGATCTGACAGGGCGCCACCCAGGGCGAGGGCGGCTCGTCCTCGATGCGCGCCTCGTTCCACAGGCAGTTGCGAAAATCGGAAAGCCCGGTTGGAAAGGACGCGAACGTGTTGGTTTCGGTGCCCATGGTGGCGATGAAAAGGCGCATCTGCTGGTTCCGTGAATCGCTTGTGAAAACGCTATCCCCCTTTGCCGGAGGGGCGAATGGCGGGTCATCCACAAAATGCTATCGTGCTGGATTGCGAGACACAAGTTCCATTACGTGTGACGAGCGGGTAATTTTTATCCGAAAAAGGTCGCTCGTCAAAATTTGTTTCGTATTATGGAATAACAATCTCTCTGTTCGGCCCGCTCCTTGCCTTTGCCAAATGGCTGAACCAGAGTTCGGGCGCCCCAATACGTGTCGTAGCGGCCACCGATGGTCGCTGGAAGGAACAAAGATGACCGACGCTCCCCATCCCGCCCGGCGAGCCCGCCGCCGCTTCCGATCGCAGGACTGGTTCGACAATGAGGAGCGCATCGACATGACCGCGCTCTATCTCGAAAGATTCATGAATTATGGCATGACGCCGGAGGAGTTGCGCGCCGGCAAGCCGATCATCGGCATCGCCCAGACGGGATCGGACCTCAATCCCTGCAACCGCATCCATGTCGATCTCATCAAGCGCGTCAGGGATGGCATCCGCGACGCGGGGGGGATTCCCATCGAATTTCCGGTTCACCCCACCTTCGAGAACTGCAAACGGCCGACCGCCGCGCTTGACCGGAACCTGGCCTATCTGGGGCTGGTTGAATTGCTTTATGGCTATCCGATAGACGCCGTGGTGCTGATGACGGGGTGCGACAAGTCCACGCCCGCCTGCCTTATGGCGGCGGCAACCGTCGATATCCCCGCCATCGTCCTATCCGGCGGGCCGATGCTCGACGGCTGGCACGAGGGGCAATTGGCCGGGTCGGGGCTGGCGATCTGGAAGGCGCGCCGGGCCTTGGCTGCCGGCGAGATCGATAATGACGAGTTTCTCCGCCGCGCCGCCGATTCCGCTCCCTCCCTGGGCCATTGCAACACGATGGGCACCGCCCTGACGATGAATTCCCTGGCCGAGGTCATGGGGATGTCGCTGCCCGGCTGCGCGGCGATCCCGGCGCCCTATCGGGAACGCGGCCAGATGGCTTATCGTACGGGCCTGAGGGTCGTGGACATGGCCTATGAGGACCTCAAGCCGTCCGATATCCTGAGCCCGGCAACGATGCGCAATGCGATCGTGGCGACCTCGGCGCTGGGTGGTTCCACCAATGCCCAGCCCCATATCGCGGCGATCGCGGCCCATGCCGGCGTCCCCTTCGACCCCTTCGACTGGCAGAGACATGGCCATGACGTGCCGCTGCTGGCCAATGTGCAGCCGGCCGGAGCCTATTTGGGGGAGAGGTTCCACCGCGCCGGCGGTGTGTCGGCCATTTTGTGGGAGCTGCTGCAGGCGGGGCGGCTCGATGGATCGGTGATGACCGTGACGGGGCGGAACCTGGCCGAAAATGTCGAAGGTTGCCAGACCACCGACCGCGAGGTGATCCGCTCCTGCGCCGAGCCCCTGATGGAGCGGGCGGGTTTTCTCGTGCTGCGTGGCAATCTGTTCGATTTCGCCATCATGAAGTCCTCGGTCATCTCCGAGGATTTCCGCGCCCGCTATCTGTCACGGCCGGGTTCGGAAGGGGTGTTCGAGGCGCGTGCCGTGGTCTTCGAGGGGGCCGACGACTATCATCAGCGGATCAATGATCCGGCGCTGGGGATCGATGAGAACACCATACTGGTCATTCGCGGCGCGGGACCGCTCGGCTGGCCGGGCTCGGCCGAGGTGGTGAACATGCAGCCCCCCGACGAGTTGATCCGGCGCGGAATCACCAACCTGCCCACCCTCGGCGACGGGCGCCAGTCCGGCACCTCCGACAGCCCTTCCATTCTCAATGCCAGCCCGGAAAGCGCGGCTGGCGGGGGCCTTGCCTGGCTGCGCACCGGCGATACCATCCGTATCGACGTTAATGCGGGCACCTGCGACGCTCTGGTTGAAGAGGCCGAGATCGCCCGCCGCCGTGTCGTGCCGCCTCCGGTCGGCCCGGACAAGACCCCCTGGCAGCGCATCTATCGCGGCACCGTCAATCAGCTTTCCGAAGGTGCCGTGATCGCCGAGGCGACGGCGTTCCAGCGGATCGCGCGCGATATGCCGCGGCATAATCACTGAGCGATCCGGCCTGCCGCCGGCGAAGGAGCGCGGGGCAGCCCCGCGCTCCTTCGGCCTTTATTCGGCGATGAGGCCCCGCCCTGCGGTGAGGCCGGACACCGCCCGCACGATGGAGGCCGTGTCGATGCCGAAATGGGCGTAGAGATCGCCAATGGTTCCGGTCTGCCCGAAATGCTCGACCCCGAGCGGAATGCAGCAATGCCCGGCAACGCTGCCCAGCCACGACAGGGTGGCGGGATGGCCATCGATCACGGTGACGATCCGGCAATGGCGGGGCAAGGGCGCCAGCAGGCATTCGACCTGCGAACGGGCGGCTGCCTCCCCATGCCAGCGGGCACGCTGCGCCGCTGTCCAGCCGGCGTTGAGGCGGTCGGCCGAGGTGACCGCCAGGACCCCGACATCGCGGCGGCCCTGGCCGATCAGGCCGGCGGCGGCTATGGCCTCCGGCGCGACGGCGCCCTGATAGGCGATGACCACGTCGCAATTCGGTCCCGGCGGGCGCAGCCAGTAGCCACCGTCGATCACCCCCTGGGTCAGCCGTTCCTGCGGCAGCGAGGCCTGCTCCACGGGGCGGGTGGTCAGCCGGAGATAAACCGCGCCGCCGCTGGCATCGCGCAGCCAGGTGCGGGGGTCGACGCGGGCGTCGCCATCGCGCTGCATATAGTCGAAGGCCCAATGCATGATGATCGCCAGCTCTTCGGCAAAGGCCGGCTCGAAGGCGGCAAGGCCGTCCTGCGCCAGTCCGATCAGCGGGGTCGAGATCGATTGATGCGCGCCGCCCTCGGGCGCCAGCGTCACCCCCGAGGGCGTGCCTGCTATCAGGAAGCGGGAATCCTGATAGCAGGCATAGTTGAGCGCATCCAGGCCGCGGCAGACGAAGGGGTCATAGACCGTGCCAATGGGCAGGAGCCTCTTGCCGAAAAGCCTGTGCGACAGGCCGGCGGCGCCCAGTTGCAGGAAGAGGTTCATTTCGGCGATGCCCAATTCGATATGCTGGCCCTCGGGCGCGAAATCCCATTTCGCCGTCGAGGGGATGTTCTGGGCCCGAAACAGGTCGGCCCGGGCCTCGCGCGCCCAGAGCTTACGGCGGTTGACCCAGGCCCCCAGCCCGGTGGTGCCGGTGACGTCGGGTGACATGGTGACGATGCGCTCGGCCAGGGGGCTGTCGCCCCGCGCCAGATCGTCGAGGATCCGCCCGAAGGCGGCCTGGGTCGAGGTCTCCCGGTCTGCCTTGGGCGCGGGCAGGGGCGGAACGGCGATGCGCTTGTCATCCAGGCGCCGGGGGCCGGCGGCAAAGAAAGGCACGCGCGCGAGGAAGGCGCGCAGGGCGTCGGGATCGGGCACGGCGGCCATCGGCTCCCATTCCCGCCCTTCGGGCACTTGCATGTGCTGCTGCCACGCCGCCATTTGCGCCTTGGTCATCAACCCGCCATGGTTGTCCTTGTGGCCCGCGATCGGCGTTCCCCAGCCCTTGACCGTATAGGCGAGAAAACACACCGGGCGGTCATGATCCACGGCGGCAAAGGCCTCAGCCATGCTCTGCACGCAATTGCCGCCCAGATTTTCCATCAATGCGGCAAGCTGCCTGTCGTCGCGCCGCCCGATCAAGGCGCTCACCGCGCTCTGATCGCCCAGATCGTCCAGCAGGCGTTGGCGCCATACCGCGCCACCGCTGAAGGTCAGCGCCGCATAGAGCTGGTTAGGACAGTCGTCGATCCATTGCCGCAGCCGCTCGCCGCCCGGTTCGGCAAAGGCTGCCCTTTGCAGGATGCCATATTTGATCTTGACTACGTCCCAGCCGAAGGCATCGAAGAGCCGTTCAATCCGCGACCATAATCCTTCGCGCACGACGCCGTCGAGCGACTGGCGGTTATAGTCGATCACCCACCACACATTGCGCAGGTCGTGCTTCCAGCCCTCCTGCAGGCATTCATGGACATTGCCCTCGTCCACCTCTGCGTCGCCCATCAGCGCCACCATGCGGCCGCGCGGCGCATCCGCGCCCCAGGGCTTGCCTGCAATATAGTCCTGCACCAGGGAGGCGAACGAGGTTATGGCCACTCCTAGGCCGACCGAGCCGGTGGAGAAATCCACATCGTCGGCATCCTTCGTGCGGCTGGGATAACTCTGCACGCCGCCAAAGCCCCTGAAATTCTTCATCCGCTCGAGATCGAGATTGCCCATGAGATAGTGCATCGCATGGAAGACCGGGCCGGCATGGGGCTTGACCGCCACGCGATCCTCGGGCCGCAGGGCAGAAAAATAGAGCGCCGTCATGATGGAGACCATCGAGGCGGAAGAGGCCTGGTGTCCGCCGATCTTGATCCCATCCACCTTCTCCCGCAGGTGGTTGGCATTGTGGATCATCCAATGCGACAGCCAGAGCAGGCGCTGCTCGATGGTCTTGAGATGTGCGGCGTTCATAGGGCCCTCCCCCGGGGAAATGGTGGGCACGATTTTAATGCGGTACCAGCGATAAAAGATGGCAAATCAGGTCGTGTTTTTGTAGAAATTTGGTGGATTCCACTACAAAGCGACCAAAAATGCCGGAAACTGCTAACCTTGACGCGATCGATTTCCGCATCCTGCGCGCCTTGCAGGACAATGCGCGCCTGAGCCTGCATGAACTGAGTGAAACCGTGGGGCTCAGCGCTTCCCCGGTGGCGCGGCGGATGCGCCAGCTCGAGGCGACGGGTGTGATCGCCGGCTATGCGGCGCTGATCGACGAGGCCGCCCTGGGTTTCGGGGTTTCAGTCTTTGTCTCGGTCAAGCTGGATAGGCAGGTCGACCGTGCCCTGGCTGATTTCGAAACTGCGGTGCGCGGCTTTCCCGAAGTGGTCGAATGCTGGCTGATGACCGGCAACCGCGACTATCTTTTGCGGGTGGTGACACGCAGCCTGGCCGAGTTTGAGGCTTTTCTCACGGAGCGGCTGACGCGGGTGCCTTCGGTGTCCTCGCTCGAAAGCTCCATTCCCTTGCGCCGGGTCAAGGCAGGAATTTCCCGCCAGCCCTAGTCTATCTCAGGAGAGGTCAGGATTCGCTCGCGGATAGCGCGCTGGACGCGGTCGAGGAT
>NZ_JAUCDN010000137.1:0-8480 GCF_034675085.1 Devosia sp. | reverse complement strand
TGGGCGGGCCGCAGGTGGAAACCCATCGCGAGCTGCTCAATCGCATCCAGCGCGAGGCAAGGCGCAACCGGCCGCTGCTGCCGCTGCCGGTTGGCCTGGCCAAATTCATGGCGGTGCTGCTCGGCATCCTGCCGTTCAAGCCGCTCATCACCGCCGATCAGGTCGATCTTCTGGGCGTGGACAATGTGGTGTCCGAGGCGGCGCAGAAGGACAAGCGCAGCTTCGCCGCCTTCGGCATCACCCCCACCGCCATGGATACGGTGCTGCCTTCCTATCTCTTCCGCTATCGCCGCCACGGCGAATTCAACCGCGAGGCGCGCGCCGCCTAAAAGAGCATGGACAGCGGCGCCGGGCGCTCCACCGGCGTCTGGATGGCGATGGTGCGCCCCTCGCGTGCCGCGATCTCGAAGGCTTCCATCACCTCGAGCACATGCAGGGCCAGATCGCCATTGGCGCGATGGGGGCGGTTTTCGAGAATGGCGGCGGCCATGTCGGCCACGCCCAGCGAGCGGTAATTGCCATCCGCGTAAGGATGGGTCACCGGCACCTCGTTCCAGTCCTTTTCGCCGATGCGACGCAATTGCACGGCGCCGCCGAAGAAATTCGGATCGGGAACGACAAGGCTCGCCTCGGTGCCGTAAATCTCGAGCGGCAGGTGGCGATGGGCCGCCACATCGAAGCTCAGCCCCACCTGCACGATGGCGCCATTGGCAAAGCCCAGCGCGCCGGTGACATGGGTGTCCACCTTCACATCCATGCGCTGGCCGCGCTTGGGCTCCGAGCCGACGACGCGCGCGCTGCGCAGGCGCGAGGCCATGGCGGAAACTTGCGTCACCGGGCCGAGAAGGTTGACCAGGTCGGTGATGTAATAGGGCCCCATGTCGAGCACCGGCCCGCCCCCGATATCGTAGTAAAAGGCCGGATCGGGATGCCAGCTCTCATGTCCTGGGCACAGGAAGAAGGCTGTGCCGCCCACGATTGTGCCGAGCGCGCCGCTATCGAGAACGGCGCGGGCCTGCTGATGGGCGCCGCCCAGAAAGGTGTCGGGGGCCGAACCGATGCGCAGTCCGGCCGCATCGGCGGCAGCCAGCAGCTTTTGCCCTTCGGCAAAAGTGATGCCCAGCGGCTTTTCCGAATAGACATGCTTGCCCGCCGCCAGCGCCCGCAGGCCCACCTCGACATGGGCGCGCGGAATGGTGAGGTTCACGATAAGGGCAATTTCGGGATCGGCCAGCATCGCCTCGATGCTCATGGCGGCAAGGCCGAATTCGGCGGCCCGCGCCGTGGCGGCCTCGGGGCGCAGATCGGCCAGCCCCTTGATATCGAGCACCGGAAAGCCGGGCAGGCTGTCCCTTCCCGTGATGGCCTTGAGATAGGCCGACGAAATATTGCCGGTGCCGATAAAGCCGATCCCCACGCGCCCCGTCGTCATTTATATCGTTCTCCCTGTGCGATCGGGGCGAGATTACAGCATGTCTGCCGAAAGTGGGAACCGGTTTCGGGATAAAGACATGCGCAAAAACAAAAGGCTAAAGCGCATGGAGCGAATCTGAAAGATCGCGACGCGCTTTAGTCCGGCCCTTGGGCCGGCGCCAGAGCGGGCAATGAATTTATTGCGCGCGCCCTTCGAGCCTGTCGAGGCGGCGGGCCAGCTCCTGCATGGCGGCGATCAGGGGCGCGATGAAGGCCTCGTAGCGCAGGCCCTGCTCGCTCTCGGGATCGGCCGGATCGGCCAGCACATGGCCGGCGAAGTCGCGGCCGCCCAGCACGGCCTGCACCTGCTGGGCGAGAAGGCCATAATGCCGGCGCGAGCCGGGCCGGGGCCCGGCCTGGCCGTTCCCGCCCACGCGCCAGCGATAGGCCACCGGCTCCAGCGCCCGGATGAAATCGAGCCCGAGATCGCAGGGCGCGATGTCGGTCTTGAGGCGCCGGTCCGAGGTCTGGATGGCGCCGGTGGCCGACCAGATGGCGGCCCAGCGCGCGCCCGAAGCGCCCAGCGTCACCGCATTGTCCTGCGCCGGGCGCAGGCTGCCGGCAATGCTGAGGGTCCCCGTCGCGGCGTCGATCCCCAGCGCAGTGAGCCAATCGTCCCCATCGGGGCTGACCTTGATGCTGAAGCTGTCATTGCCGGAAAGCCCCATCTCGGCCCGGCCCGACCAGCCGCTTTGAAACAGCAGGCTGGCCGTATCGGCCGGCGCCGCCTTGTTGAGCTTGAGCTGGTGGCCATTGCCGGCATGGGTGAGCAGCGTCGCCGGGGCGGAGACGGCCAGCCGGTTGGTGGCGTCGGCGGCCGCATTGATGCCCAATTGCTCCAGCGCCCCCGACAGCGAGGCCAGCGGCGTCCAGCCATCGTCCCCGAAGACATATTGGGTGCGCTCGTCCACGACATAGACCTGCCAGCCGGGAGCGGGATCGAGGAACGTCCAGGCCCCGGCCTGCCAGACCGCCATCTCGTCGGCATGGCCGGCCCAGGTGCCGCCGGCACCGGCGGCGACCAGCCAGGCTTCCCCTTCAAGGGGAGAGGCCGGGGGCGCCGGCAGGCTGCGGCTGGCCGCTATCGGCTGCACCAGCGCATCCAGCGCCTGGATGGCCTCGTTATGCGTCACGTGCTTTTGCGCCTGCCCCGGCATGATATAGGGCAGCGACAGGCGGGGGGACTGGTCCATGGACGTTCTCCTGTTTCACAAGAGACAGTCTAGGACCGGGCGGGAAAGCGGGGATAAGCCGACTCAGGCCAGCGCCGCCTCGACCAGGGCGCGGGCATGCAGGTCGGTGGTGTCGTAGACCGGCAGGGGGCTGACGGAATCGTCGATCAGCATGCCGATCTCGGTGCAGCCCAGAATGACGGCCTCGGCGCCGCGCGCCGCCAGGCGCTCGATGGCGTTGACATAGAGGCGGCGCGATGGCTCGGTCACGATGCCCCGGCACAATTCTTCGTAGATGATGCCGTTGAGATTGGTGCGGTCCACCTCGGGAATGAGCGGGGTGAGGCCGGCCTCGACCAGCCGGTCGCGGTAAAAGCCCATTTCCATGGTGAAGCGCGTGCCCAGCAGGCCCACAGTGGTGAAACCATCGGCCAGAAGCGCCGCGCTGGTGGGCGCGGCGATGTGCAGGAAGGGAATGTCGATGGCCCCGGCGATCCGGTCGGCCACGATATGCATGGTGTTGGTGGCCAGCCCGATGATGCCGGCACCGGCCTTCTGCAGGCGCCTGGCGCTTTCGGCGAGGATCGCCCCGGCTCCGTCCCAGTCGCCGGCCGATTGCAGGGCGGCGATGGGGGCGAAATCCACCGATTCGATCACCATGGGAGCCGAATGCAGCCCGCCCAGCCGCGCCGCCGCCTGCTGGTTGACGATGCGATAATAGTGGGCGGTGGATTCCCAGCTCATGCCGCCGATGAGGCCGATGGTCTTCATGGCCGGGCAAACCGCGCCGGAATATCGGCGAAACCGGCGGCAATGGTGCGGTAGGCGTCTTTCTTGAACGGCACGATGAGGCCGGGCGTCTGCTCCAGCCGCTCCCAGCGCCAGGCGTCGAATTCGGGTTTGAACCGCCCGCCGCCGGGGGAGAGCACGTCGATCTCGCTGTCGGGGCCGGTAAAGGCGAAGGCGAACCAGCGCTGGCGCTGGCCGCGATATCTGCCCTTGAGCGCGATGCCCAGGGCCGCGTCGGGCAGATCGTAATAGACCCATTCGGGCAGCTCGGCCAAAAGGCTGACGCTGCGCACGCTGGTCTCTTCCTCGAGCTCGCGCAAGGCGGCCTTGAGCGGGTCCTCGCCCTTGTCTATGCCCCCCTGCGGCATCTGCCAGGGCGCGGCGATCTCCTCGCTGCCCTCGGCCTCCTGTTCGGGGCGACGGCGGCCGATAAGGACCAGGCCCTCCGCATTGAACAGGGCGACGCCGACGCAATCGCGGTAAGGCAGGCTTTCTCGGTTTGGGGCGGGCATGGGATCTTCCTATTGCATCAGCGCGCTGGCGGGCACCAGCACGACGCCCCGCGATTCCAGCTCCCGCGACCATTCCGTCACCGCCGAAACCGATATGGGCAGGGCACTGATAATACCGATCGCCTGGCCGCTCTCCAGTGCGGTGCGCTCAAGGCTGGCCAGCGCCGACTGAATAGCCTGTGGCGAGGGGTTGGCGTCGATCATCATGTCGACGCGGCCGAAGGGCATCTTGTTGCCCGCCGCCAGCTGCGCCGCCAGCGAGCGATTGGACGAGCCATCGTCGAGATAACCCAGCCCGCGCGCGCCCAGCTCTTCCATGACCGGGGCGAAATCGGCCGCCGAGGCGGTGAAGCGCGCGCCCATATTGTTGACCACCCCGGCATAGCCGCCAAAGCGCGCCATCAGCCAGAACAGCTTTTCCAGATTGGCGCGCGGCGCCTCGCCGGTCAGCAGGGTCTGCGGGCCAGGATCGTTCTGGGGAAAATCGAAGGGTTCGAGCGGGATTTCGAGCAGCACCTCATGGCCGCCGGCGCGGGCGGCGGCCACGGTGTTGGCCAGCGTCTTGCCATAGGGGGCGAAGGCCAGGGTCACATCGTCGGGCAATTGGTCGATGGCGTCGAGCGAACCCTGCTCGTTGATGCCCAGCCCGCTCACCACGATGGCGACGCGCGCCATCCCCGCCACGGGCGGCGCGGGGCGCGAATAGGCGGCAAAGGGCGTCTGCCCGGTGGCCGATATGCGCGGAATGGCGCCATCGGCGGTTTCCTCGCTGAGATCGGGCAGGGCCCCGAACATGTCGGGCAGAGAAGCGATGGCGGTGCTGCCGCCCGGTGGCGGCGGGGGTTCGGCGGCGATGGGATATTGCTGGGGATCGGCGGTGATGGTCACCTTGCCGTCGCTGACGGCATTGGCCAGGGCGTTGGAATTGCGCGTATTGGTGATCGCCACTTCCTGGCTGGGCCGGCCGCCATTGGGGTCCTCCACCAAAGCGATGCGCAGCCCGAAGCCGAGCCCGATCAGCGCCAGCAGGCCGAACAGGACCCGCGCCACCGGCAGGTGGCGGCGCGCGCCATCGCGCCGCCCGGTAAGCGGGGTGCTCAGGTCATCGGCCATGATGGCGCCGCAAGCTCATGGCCCGCCCGCCTACTCGGCCCGGGGCGGGAAGGCCGGATTGGTCTCCTCGCCATTGATGAGGCGGATGGCGTATTGGAGCTGGTCATCCTTCTCCTTGTCGGCCGGGACATAGACCGAGGAGCCGACCGTGGTCTCTTCCTGGCCTTCCACGGTGATGTGGCCGGCCAGCCCCGCCTCGCCGATGATCTCGTCGCGGCCCTGGAATTCCTCGGGCACGGTCTGCTTGATCTCGATGTCCGGGGTGATGCCCAGCGCCTGGATGGAGCGGTTATTGGGGGTGTAGTAGCGGGCGGTGGTGAGCCGCATAGCCCCGTCGCGCCCCAGCGAGATGACCGACTGCACCGAGCCCTTGCCGAAGGAGCGCGTACCCACCAGGGTGGCCCGCTTGTGGTCCTGCAACGCTCCGGCGACGATTTCGGAGGCCGAGGCCGAGCCGCCATTGATGAGCACCACCAGCGGCACGTCCTGCAGCAGCTCGTCCAGGGGATCGGGCTCGGCGTCGTATCGCGCGCTTTCGCTGGCCGTGCGGCCGCGCGTCAGCACCACCGCGCCGCGCTTGAGGAAGGCGTCCGAGACATAGACGGCCTGTTCCACCAGGCCCCCCGGATTGTTGCGCAGGTCGAGGATGATGCCCTTGGGCGGGACGTTCTCGCGCTGGGCATAGATGTCCTTGATGGCCTTTTCGATCCCCCTATAGGCCTGCTCGGAGAAGCGGGCGAGGCGCAGCACCGCCACATCCCCCTCCAGCGTCCAGCGCACGGCGCGCAGGGCGATGGTGGCGCGGGTGAGGTTAAACTTGAGCGGCTCGGAAACGCCCTCGCGATAGATGGTGATCTCGATGTCGGTGTTCACCGGCCCGCGCATCTTGTCCACGGCGTCGTCCAGCGAGATGCCCTCGATGGAAACCCCGTCGATTTCGAGGATGATGTCATTGGACAGGATGCCGGCGCGCGCCGCCGGGGTGTCGTCGATGGGCGAAACCACCTTGACGGCGCCGTCCTCCATGGTGACCTCAATGCCCAACCCGCCGAATTCGCCGGAATTGTCCTGGCGCATGTCGTCATATTCGGCCGGAGGCAGATAGCCAGAATGCGGATCGAGCGAGCTGAGCATGCCCTGGATGGCGGCGCGGATCAGCTCCTTCTCGTCGGGCACATCGACATATTCGCGCCGGATGCGGTCGAAGATGTTCCCGAACAGATTGAGGTCGGAATAGATTTCGAGCGGATCGCGCGACACCGTTTCGGGCGGCGCCTCCAGCTCGTCTTCCACCGGATGGTCGGGCGTCGGGGCTTCCTGGGCGATCAGGAGCCCGGCGGGCACCGACAGCGCCAGAAGCAGGGCAAGCATGCGAAGGGGGGGAAGGCGCATGAGAGGTCTATCCACTCTGAGTCGGGTTGGCCCACCATCCGGTTGGATCGAAGGGCTCGTTGTTCTGTCGCAGTTCAATATAGAGGGTCGGCTGGGCGGCGCCAGCATTGGTGGTGATCGAGCGTCCAATTGTGCGTGATCCCATGATGCCCATCGGCATGCCCATCTGCACGAATTGTCCGATATCGACGCTGACCTCGGCAAGCCCCGCCAGAAGGGCCGTGTAGCCCTGGCCGGTATTGAGAATGACGATTTGGCCGTAATTGAGGTAAGGCCCCTTGTAGAGCACCCAGCCATCGGCCGGCGCCACCACCTGCGCCTCGGCGCGGGTGACCAGGGAAATGCCGTGGCTGATGCCGCCAAAGCCGTCATTGGCGCCGTAATCGAGCACGTTGACGCCGTTGGCCGGCATGGCGAGCCACCCCCGGGCCGCCCCGAACGGCACCGCCGGCTCGGCGCGGGCGCTGTTGGCGAAGGCGGTGCGGATCTCCTCGGCGCTAAACTGGGGCAGGTCGGGATCGACGGGCCTGGTGGCGGCGCCCGGCGTGCCGACTGCCCCGGCGCGGCTGGAGAGCCCCTCGATCAGCTCCTTGAGCGAGCTGGCGCGGGCGGCCAGCGCCACCGCCTCGGCTTCCTCGGCCGCCAATTCCTCGCTGCGCCGGTCGATGCCCTGCTTGCGCGCCGCGATCAGCGTGGCGATGCGCAACTGCTCTTCTTCGAGCACGGCATAATTGGCCTTGAGCGTGGCTTCTTCCTCCAGCGCCTTGCCCTTGATGTCGGTGAGGATGCGCAGATCGGCGGTGACCGCATCGGCGCGGGCGCGCAATTGCGGCACGATGGCGGTGATCAGGATGGCGCTGCGGGCCGAGCCGAGCGCGTCGTCCGGATCCACGATCAGCGCCGGGGGCGGGTTGAGCGTGATCCGCTCCAGCGCCGCCAGCACATTGGCGATTTCGGCGCGCGAGCCATCCAGGCGTCCCCGCACTTCCATTTCCGAAACGATGAGCCCGGACAGGCGCTCCTCGACATCGGCCACCTCGATCTCTGCCAGCCTTACCCGCTGGGCGGCGGCGATGAGGGCGGCGTTCTGCCGGGTGCGGTCGCCCTCCATCTCGGCGATCTCGGCCTTGAGCGCATCGATGCGGCTTTGGCTGAGCGAGATGGAAGCCTCGATCGCCTCCAGATCGGCCGGGGTCGGGGCGGGCGCTTCTTCGGCCTGGGCGGGCACGGTTTCGGCCGGCGCCCCGGTCTCGTCCTGGGCCGGCACGGCGAACGGCACGAGGCCGGCCAGCATCAGGCCAGCCAGCGCGCCCACCCGTCTTTTGCCCGGCCTTATCGCCATTGGGTCTCCCTGGCGCGTCGCTGCGCCCGAATCAGTGAGGGGCACAATAGCAATTTGCCGGCAAAGCGCAGGTTAACATGGCTTAACCATAAGAGGGTCAGTCGCCGCGATGATAGGGGTGGCCGCTGAGGATGGTGACGGCGCGGTACAATTGTTCGGCCAGCATGATGCGGACCAGCTGGTGGGGCCAGACCATGGGCGAAAAGCTCAGGGCCAGATCGGCCGATCGCACCAGGTCCGGGTCGATGCCATCGGCGCCCCCGATGATGAAGCTCACCGCCGGCCGGCCGGTATAGCGCCATTTTTCGAGCTGGCGGGCAAAGGCCTCCGATCCCATGGATTTGCCGCGCTCGTCCAGCGCCACCAAAGCGCCTTCGGGCAGGGCGGCGCGCAGGGCGCGCGCCTCCTCGCTCTTGCGGGTCGCGGCGGCGCCGGCGCGGGATTCGCCCAGTTCGATGACATCGAACCCCGTCAGCGCCAAGGGGCGCCCGCTGGCGCCGGCCCGCTCAAGATAGCGCGCGACCAACTCGCGCTCGGGGCCGGACTTCATGCGCCCCACCGCCGCTATGGCGATGCGCATGGCGCCTAGACCATTTCGCTGTTTCGCCGAAACAGCGAAATGGGTCTAAGTCTTTGTTTTGTCGCGTTTCCGAACCGCAAAACCGTTGCCACTTTTGCTGGAAACGC
>NZ_JAUCDN010000136.1:0-8510 GCF_034675085.1 Devosia sp. | reverse complement strand
CCTGCGCACGATTGTTGATTTAACCGCTTGAGGTTGTGAGAGACCTTTGCTACATCCCCACTCGCTTCGCCCCCTTGGGGCCTGGCTCTACCAAAGTGTGCGGTCGTGGCGGAATTGGTAGACGCGCAGCGTTGAGGTCGCTGTGCCGCGAGGCGTGGAAGTTCGAGTCTTCTCGACCGCACCAAATACATCAAAAAAGCCGTGTAACCCTCGGGTTACGCGGCTTTTTGATTCATGGGGCTTTGAGCTGTCTTACAGCATGTCTCCCGAAAGTGGGAACCGGTTTCGGGATAAAGACATGCGCAAAAACAAAAGGCTAAAGCGCATGGAGCGAATCTGAAAGATCGCGACGCGCTTTAAATATCCAGATCCGTGACGAAAGCCGCGTTTTCCTGGATGAAGTCGAAGCGGGCCTCGGGCTTGGTGCCCATCAGACGCTCGACGCTGGAGCGGGTGGCGTCGAGATCGTCGCGCACCTTGACCTGCAACAGCGTGCGCGTCTTGGGCGACATGGTGGTTTCGCGCAGATGCGCGAAGGGCATTTCGCCCAGGCCCTTGAAGCGGGTCATGTCCACCTTGCCCTTGCCGGTGAACTCGCTGGCCAGCAACTCGTCCTTGTGGGCGTCGTCGCGCGCATAAAGCGTCTTGCCGCCCTGGGTGATGCGATACAGCGGGGGCAGGGCCAGATAGAGGTGGCCGGCATCGATCAGCCGGGGCATTTCCTGGAAGAAGAAGGTGATGAGCAGCGAAGCGATGTGGGCGCCGTCCACATCGGCGTCGGTCATGACGATGATCTTGTCGTAGCGCAGGTCTTCTTCGCGGTAGCGGTCGCGCGTACCGCAGCCCAGCGCCTGGATCAGGTCGGAAATAAGCTGGCTGGCATGCATCTTTTCGCGGCTGGCGCCGGCGACGTTGAGAATCTTGCCGCGCAGCGGCAGCACCGCCTGGTTGGCGCGGTTGCGCGCCTGCTTGGCCGAGCCGCCGGCCGAATCGCCCTCGACGATGAAAAGCTCGGCCCCCTGTGCCGCTGTCTGGGTGCAGTCGGCCAGCTTGCCGGGCAGGCGCAGCTTGCGCGTGGCGCTGGCGCGGTCGATTTCCTTTTCCTTGCGGCGGCGCAGGCGCTCCTCGGCGCGCTCGATGGCCCAATCGAGGAGCTTGCCCGCCTGGTTGGGCGAGGCGGCCAGCCAGTGGTCGAACGCGTCGCGCAGGGCAGTGTCGACGATGCGGCTGGCCTCGCCCGAGGCCAGCTTGTCCTTGGTCTGGCCGACGAATTCGGGCTCGCGCACGAAGACCGACAGCATGGCATTGCAATGGGCGAAGACGTCCTCGGCGGTGAGGATGGCGGCGGCCTTGTTCTTGGTCAGCTCGGCATAGCTCTTGAGGCCGCGCAGCAGCGCGGTGCGCAGGCCGGCCTCATGCGTGCCGCCGTCGGGGGTGGGCACGGTGTTGCAATAAGAGAGCACGCCGCCATCGCCCAGCGTCCAGGCAATGGCCCATTCCACCGCCCCGTGGCTGCCGGGCTTGCCGCTTTTGCCCGAGAAGATCTCGTCGGTGATGCGGGTTTCGCCCTCGATACGCGCGGCCATGAAGTCGCGCAGCCCATCGGGGTAGTGGAACACCGCCTTGGCGGGCACTTCGGGCTTGGCCAGGCTCTCGTCGCAACTCCAGCGCAGTTCCACGCCGCCGAAGAGATAGGCCTTGGCCCGCGTCATGCGGAACAGGCGCTCGGCGGAGAAATGGGCGTTTTCGCCGAAGATCTGCGGATCGGGATGGAAGCGGGTGGTGGTGCCGCGCCGGTTCTGCACGCGTCCCACCGGCTCGACATCCTGCACCACTTTGCCGCGCGAGAAGACGATGCGGTAAAGCTGCTGTTCGCGCGCCACCTCGACCACCATGTCGTCCGAGAGCGCATTGACCACCGAGACGCCGACGCCGTGCAGGCCCCCCGAGGTCTCATAGGCCTTGGAATCGAACTTGCCACCGGCATGGAGCACGGTATGGACGATTTCGAGCGTCGAGCGGCCGGGGAATTTGGGGTGCTTTTCCACCGGGATGCCGCGGCCATTGTCGCTGATGGTCAGATAGCCATCGGCGCCCAGATGCACCTCGATGCGCGTGGCGTGGCCGGCGATTGCCTCGTCCATGGAGTTGTCGATCACCTCGGCGAAGAGGTGGTGATAGGCATTGGCGTCGGTGCCCCCGATATACATGCCGGGGCGGCGGCGCACCGGCTCCAGCCCTTCGAGCACCTCGATGTCGGAGGCCGAATAGGTCCCCGGCGCGCTGGCGGCCGCCGGCTGGGCCGGGGCGGGTTGGGGACGCCGGGGTTCGGGCTCGGGCCCGCCGCCGAAAAGATCGTCTGCTTGCGACATGCACATTCCACGCTTGCGCCCGAATCAGGCGTTTTGGCCTTTTAGCATAATCCAGCCTGTCCTCGCCCAAGGCGGAACCGAAAGGCTACCGGTGCTTTCTCCACAAAGCTGAACGCCAGATGAACGGGTGGTTCCGCCCCCGTTCAAACGGTAACGTCATGATGACCGGTCAGGTAAGTGAATGGAGGCCGCCATGTTCCGAACCAAGGCATTTGTCGCGCTGGCGCTGGTGACGGCGCTGCTGGCCGCCGCGCCCGCCCAGGCGCAGACGTTTCGCTTCGGCATGTTTTTCGGCGATGAGCGCTCCGATTTCTATCCCGAGCGCATCACCTGCCTCACCCAATATCAGGTGCGCCAGGCGGTGGCGCAGCGCGGCTACACCAATATCGCGCTCAATGTGATGAACGACAAGCATGTCGAGGTGCGCGCTACCCGCGATGGCTGGGTCTACCTGCTCGATTTCAACTATTGCACCGGCCGCATAGAGGGTCGCCAGCAGTTGCGCCCGGCGCGGTAGCTGCGTTTCCCGCCACCATCGCCGTCGCCGGGCCCGTCGTTGCAATCCGCCCTGCCGCGCCAAGGGGAGCCGGTTTTTCCTATCGCCACACCCATTTGCTTACACAATCGTCCCAAGATCGGGCGGTCGGTTTACGTTCCGTTTGCTTCTTGAAAGCACTTTTTTAAAGGCGCGCTGCTAAAACAGGGCGCATACGGTTTTTGTCTGGAGTTGCCGTATGCGAGCCGATCGGGATCATCGTTCTGCGTATCCGGTCCGGGCCGGCTCAACTCTTCTCGGTGTTTGGCCGCAAGCCGGATTTTCAGGTATTGCGTACCGGCTGGCCAATCTCGCAGCGCCCCGTTTCGGGGTGCTGGTGCTGGTGTCGGCGCTGTTTTATTTCCTTTGATTTGTGCGGCCGGCGGGATTATCCCTAGTTTCGTGCCAGACAACCGGACAGGGAGGGCGCGCCAATGCTGACTGCCCATCGCACCCGTGGTCCTGTTTTCGCCCTGTGGCTTGCGCCGCAGGGCTGACCGGTACCGGCAAGGATATCCAATCTCTGCTTCTCAACTGGTTTGCCCTTCGTGGCGGTTTCTGACCGCTTTTCGATTGCATGGGCGCTTCGGCGCCGCACTCCAGTGAGACACAAATGGGCTCCATCAGCCTCCGCAATGCCGGCCAGCGCGCCAGCGACATTCTGTTTTCCAATCTCAATCTCGTTATTGCCGAAGGCGACCGCGTCGGTCTCGTCGCCGGCAATGGCCGGGGCAAGACCACGCTGCTGCGCGCCATGGCCGGGCAGGGCGAGCTGAGCGAGGGCGAGATCGTGCGCTCGCGCGGGCTTGCCATCGGCTATGTCGAGCAGGACCTGCCCGCCGCCCTGCGGGCCCTGACGCTTCGCGAGGCGGTGCTCGATGCGCTGCCCCCGGCCGAGCGCGAGGGCGAAAGCTGGCGGGCCGACATGGTGCTCGACGAATTCGAAATGCCCTCCGCCATGCGTAACCGCAAGCTGACCGAATTGAGCGGCGGCTGGCAGCGCATGGGGCTCATTGCCCGCTGCTGGGTGCTTCAGCCCGATGCGCTGCTGCTCGACGAGCCGACCAACCATCTCGACCTCGCCCGGCTTTACCAGCTGGAACGCTGGATCAATATTGCGGCGCGGGCGCTGCCGATGGTCATCGCCAGCCATGACCGGCAGTTTCTCGACGCCACCACCAATCGCACCCTGTTCCTGCGGCCCGGCCAGTCGCCTTGTTTCGCGCTGCCCTACAGCACGGCGCGGCTGGCGCTGGCGGAAGCCGACGAGGCCGCCGAGGCGCAGCGCGAGCGTGATCTCAAGGAGGCCGGGCGCCTGCGCCGGCAGGCCGCCAAGCTCACCAATAACGGCATCAATTCGGGCAGCGACCTTTTGACGGTCAAGTCGAAATATCTGCGGGAACGGGCGGCCCGCATCGAAAATGCCAGCCGCCCAGCCCATCGCGAGCGCAGCGGCGAGATCCGGCTGGGCAATAGCGGTGCGCAGGCGCGCGTGCTGCTCTCCATCCAGAATGCCACCGTCACCAGCCCCTCCGGCGCGGCGCTGTTCCATATCGACAAGCTGCACGTCTTCCAGGGTGACCGCCTGGTCGTCCTCGGGCCCAACGGGGACGGCAAGTCGCAATTGATCGGGCTGGTGCATCGCGTCATGGCCGGCGCGGAAGCGCCGGGTTTTCGCGTCAGTCCGCAGGTGGTGCCCGGCTATGTCGACCAGGCCATGAGCTTCCTGCCGGTCGGGGAAAGCCCGCTTGGCTATATTGCCGGGCGCTTCGACCAGGGTGACCAGCGCAGCCGCAGCCTGCTCGCCGCGGCGGGTTTTGCCGTGGAACGGCAGGAGCGGCCCATTGCCGAACTCTCCTTCGGCCAGCGGGCGCGGCTCGGACTTCTGGCCCTGCGCCTGTCCGAGCCCAATTTCTACCTTTTGGACGAGCCGACCAATCACGTCGATATCGCCGGGCAGGAGCGGCTGGAGGCCGAAATCGTCGAGCATGGCGCCACCTGCCTGCTGGTCTCCCATGACCGCAGTTTCGTTCGCGGCCTGGCCAGCCGCTTCCTGGTCATCGACGGCCGGCGCCTCAGGGAGGTGGACAGCCCCGAGGCGCATTTCCGGGCCATGGGCGGCGGGGAGGGGGGATGCGCCTGAAGTAATCAATTTTAATATTTCCAGTAATCGGCCCGTAACTTCGGGAAACGCTGGAGCCGGGAAAACAAATCCATCCGGTTTTCTCCTTAACCAACCGGAAGGATTTGCGGATTAGTACCGACCGAATTAATGCTGTTCTCGAAGTTATGGGAGGGGGGCCCATGTTCCAGGACGCGATACCGCACGACCATCCGGTTCGTTCCGCCTTTGACTGGCATGATGTGCGCTTCATCGGCGCCATGGCGGGCCGCTATGCGCTGACCGACAGGAAGCCGGCCGATGACGGGCGCCTCGCCAGCTATGCCTGCCGGCTCTGCTCCATCTCCACCCGCATCGGGGTGTTCGTCGCTCCGGTGGTGGGCGTGCGCGGGGAGGCGGTGCTTGCCCATGTCGATGCGTTTGGCATGCTGCGCGGCACGGTGGCGCGGGCGCTGCCCAAGGGCTTCGTGATGAACCTGGCGCTCAGCGAGGCGGAGCGGGACCGGCTGGGCGGCCGGATCGTCTGGCAGAAGAAGCGCGTGCATGAGCAGGTGCCCGACAAGCGCGACTCCAAGCGCGTTCTGCCGCGCGAGCCGCGCACGATGCTGACCCTGGCCGATGGGAGGCAGGTGCCGTGTTTCGTCATCGATATTTCCCGCTCGGGGGTGGCGGTCTCGGCCGATCTGGTTCCGGCCCTGGGCACGTCCATGGCGCTGGGTAAGCTGGTGGGGCGCGTGGTGCGCCATTTCGACATCGGTTTCGCCCTGCAATTCGTGCAGCTTTATGAGCGCGACATGCTCGAAGCCATGATGGCGCCACCGGAAAGCTGAACCGGCGCAAAAAAAGGGCCCGTTTCCGGGCCCTTTTCCATTTTTCTCTGCCGGTCAGGCCGAATAATACATCTCGTATTCGACCGGGTGCGGGGTCTGCTCGAACTTGAACACTTCCTGCATCTTGAGGTCGATATAGCTGTTGATGAAATCGTCATCCATCACGCCGCCGACCTTGAGGAAGTCGCGGTCGGCCGAAAGGCTGTCCAGCGCTTCGCGCAGCGAGCCGCAGACGGTGGGGATTTCCTTGAGCTCTTCCTTGGGCAGCTCGTAGAGATCCTTGTCCATCGGGTCGCCGGGATGGATCTTGTTGCGGATGCCATCGAGGCCCGCCATCAGCAGGGCGGTGAAGGCCAGGTAGGGGTTGGCCAGCGGATCGGGGAAGCGCACTTCCACGCGCTTGGCCTTGGGCGACTGGCCGAAGGGGATGCGGCAGGAGGCCGAGCGGTTGCGGGCCGAATAGGCCAGCAGAACCGGCGCCTCGAACCCCGGCACCAGGCGCTTGTAGGAGTTGGTGGTGGGGTTAGTGAAGGCGTTGATGGCCTTGGCATGCTTGATGATGCCGCCGATGTAGTAGAGGCAATCCATGGACAGGCCGGCATACTGGTCGCCGGCGAAGAGCGGCTTGCCGTCCTTCCAGATGGAGGAGTGGCAATGCATGCCCGAGCCGTTGTCGCCATAGACCGGCTTGGGCATGAAGGTGGCGGTCTTGCCATAGGAATTGGCGACCTGCTGGACGACATATTTGTAGATCAGCACGTCGTCGGCCGACTGGATCATCGGCTTGAACTTCAGCCCCAGCTCATGCTGGGCCGAGGCCACTTCGTGGTGATGCTTTTCGATGATGACGCCCATCTGCCCCATGGCTTCGAGCATTTCCCCGCGCATGTCCTGTGCGCTGTCCACCGGCGGCACCGGGAAATAGCCCTTCTTCAGGCCGATATGGTGGCCGTTATTGCCGCCTTCATATTCGGTGTCGTTATTGGTCGGCAGCTCGGAATGGTCCACCGAGAAGCCCACCTTGTAGGTGGTGTTGGAATAGCGCACATCGTCGAAGATGAAGAATTCGGGCTCGGGGCCGAACACCACCAGGTCGCCGATGCCGCTCGACTTGACCAGCCCTTCGGCCTTCTTGGCGATGGAGCGGGGGTCGCGGTTATAGGGCTGGTAGGTGGCCGGCTCCAGGATGTCGCAATTGATGGCGAGCGTAGCGGCGGCGAAGAAGGGGTCGATATAGGCCGAGGCCGGATCGGGCATCAGCACCATGTCGCTTTCGTTGATGGCTTTCCAGCCGGCGATGGAGGAGCCGTCGAACATCACGCCATCCTCGAACATGTCGGCATCCACCACGCTCACATCCATGGTGACGTGCTGCAGCTTGCCGCGCAAATCGGTGAAGCGGAGGTCCAGATATTTGATGTTCTCATCCTTGAGACGCTGGATGATGTCGCTTCCGGTGGTCATTCACTGTTCCTTGTCAAATCGGAATGCTGGGAATCTTAAGTGTTCAGAGCGCGTCGTCGCCGGATTCGCCGGTGCGGATGCGGATGGCCTGCTCGACCGAATAGACGAAGATCTTGCCGTCGCCGATGCGCCCGGTCTGGGCGGCGGTGCGGATGGCCTCGATGGCCTTGTCGGCCAGCTCGTCGGGGCACACCACTTCCACCTTCACCTTGGGCAGGAAGTCGACGACATATTCGGCGCCGCGATAGAGCTCGGTATGCCCTTTCTGGCGTCCGAAGCCCTTGGCCTCGGTCACGGTGATGCCCTGAAGCCCCACCTCTTGCAGCGCTTCCTTGACCTCGTCGAGCTTGAACGGCTTTACGATCGCCTCGATTTTCTTCATGTGAGCCTCCATATGCCGCGAGCGGCTGCTATCGCCCCCTGATATGCACGGGCTATGCCAGAGCAGGCCGGTTTAAAATTCTATTTCATTTCATTGGGTTATGCAGGGTCTGGGGCAGGGCACTCCCGGCCTTCCGGGTGCTTTTGCTGTATTTTCAGGCAATCTGCCTAAAGAATGAGCAGGCAATTCTCCGCCTTCCCCTTGCATGGGGCGGGATGCCGGGGATTCAGGCTTTGACTGGCTTTCCGACTTCATATAGATGCAACCCCAACCCGGCCAACGGGTCCTATTGCGGGCGTGGCGGAACTGGCAGACGCACTGGATTTAGGTTCCAGCGCCGCAAGGCGTGGAGGTTCGACCCCTCTCGCCCGCACCACACCGGGACCCTCGCCCTACGTGATCAATGAATACGGGACAAAACCGAATGCAGGTTACCGAAACCCTCAATGAAGGCCTGAAGCGCAAGCTGAGCGTCACCATTCCGGCCACCGACCTCAATACGCGCCTCGACGCCAAGCTCGAAGAGCTCAAGGGCCAGGCCAACATCAAGGGCTTCCGTCCCGGCAAGGTTCCGGTTGCGCATATCCGCAAGATGTTCGGCCGCTCGGCCATGTCGGAAGTGATGACCGACGCCATCAACGACACCGTTTCGGCGACGCTGGACGAGCGCTCCGAGCGCGCCGCCGCCCAGCCCAAGGTCGATCTGCCCGACGATCAGGCCGTCATCAACGAAGTGCTCGACGGCAAGGCCGATCTGGCGTTCGAAGTCGAATATGAAGTGCTGCCCGCCGTTTCGCTGATGAAT
>NZ_JAUCDN010000135.1:0-8544 GCF_034675085.1 Devosia sp. | reverse complement strand
CGCCGGCGAGACCGATGGAGAGCGAAATGCGGGTGCCGTGGATGAGGCGGCTCAAAAGGTCTCGCCCCAGCCGGTCGGCGCCCAGGATGTAGAAGGGATCGCGCGGGTTTTCCACGCCCATGAACTTGACCGACATGGGAATGAAGCCGGCCAGCAGATAGGGATTGGACGGCGCGAAGAACCGCACCGGAATGATCTCTTCGGGGTCGAGCACGAAGCTGCGGCGCATGGCCTTGCGGTCGACCTCGGTCTTGTAGCCGTTGACATGGGGTATGAAGGCCCAGCCGCCATTTTCATCCTGGACGATGAAGTGCAGGCCCTGCGGCGGCGCATAGGTGTAGCGGGCACTGTAGGCGGCGGGATCGGTGGGGGCGAGGAACTCGGCCAATGCCGCCACCAGATAGAAGAACAGCACGATCCAAAGGCTCACCACGGCGAGCTGATGCTGGCGGAAGCGTCGCCACATCAGCCCCATCTGGGATTCGCGGCGCGCCTTGGCCGGCGCGGCCAATGGGGTTTCGGCAAGGGTTTGCATGGCCATCCTACTTGCCCCCGTAGCGAATGCGCGGATCGATCCAGGCCAGGAGCAGGTCCGAGATCAGCGTGCCGATGACGGTGAGCACGCCCAGCAGCATGATGATGGCGCCGGCCAGATACATGTCCTGGCTGGTCAGCGAGCGCAGCAGCAAGGGACCGGCCGTGGGCAGGTTAAGCACCACCGAGACGATGACCGAGCTGGAGACCAGCGCCGGCAGCAGCCAGCCCACGGTGGAAACCAGCGGATTGAGCGCCACGCGCACGGGATATTTGAGGATCACCTTCCATTCCGGCAGGCCCTTGGCCCGGGCGGTGGTGACATAGGGCTTCTTGAGCTCGTCGAGCAGGTTGGCGCGCAGGATGCGGATCAGCTCCGCCGTGCCCGCCGTGGCCAGCACCAGGATCGGCGCCCAGGCATGGGCAAGGAAGTCCCACAGCTTGGGCAGGCTCCAATGGGCATTTTCAAAGGCCGGCGAATAGAGCCCGCCAATGGTGGTGCCGAACCAGACGAAGCTGAGATACATCAGCAGCAGCGCCAAGAGGAAATTGGGAATGGCCAGGCCGATGAAGCCGGCAATGGTGGCCAGGTAATCGCCCAGGGAATATTTCTTGACCGCCACATAAACGCCGATGGGCAGGGCAATGGTCCACATGACCAGGACGGCAAGGCCCTCCACGATGAGCGAATTGCCCAGGCGCCCCCAGATGAGGCTGGTGACCGGCGCCTTCCACTCGAAGCTCTGGCCGAAATCACCGCGCATGAGGATGCCCGAAACCCATTTCCAGTATTGGACGATAAAGGGTTCGCCGAACCCGTATTGGCGGCGCAGCGCCTCGATGGCGGCGGGATCGACGCGGTCGCCATTGGCGCTCAGGGTGGCGACATAGGTGGTGAGATAATCGCCGGGCGGCAGCTGGATGATGGCGAAGGCAACGAAGCTGACGGCCCAAAGCGTAAGCACCATGGCGATCAGCCGGCCGGTGACGAAACGCAGCATATGCGCCTCCCTGGAATAGCGAACCCGGAGCTTGCCATCCCCCCGGGAGGGGAGAGGGCAGATCGTGGCAATGAAGGCCGGTCGGCCTCAGCCGTCCCGCGACCCGGGGGAGGGGTCGCGGGGGGCCGGGAGGAACCCTATTCCTGGGCGAAGTACCACTGGAACGGGTCATAGGGGGCCGGGGTGGGGAACAGATAAGCGTGAAGCATCAGTTCGGCGACGTTCCGCAGATTGTTTTTGGCGATGTAGTATCCCTCGCCGGGCAGGCTGATGCCGATCACCGGGAAGTTTTCCTTGCCGATGGTCAGGATCTGGCGCATCAGATCGTCGCGCCTGGCCGGATCGCCCTCGGCCCGCAGCTCGGTGAGCAGGTCCATCTGCTTCTTGGCCCAATCGGCCGGCTCTTCGGCGATTTCGGGGCGCGAGCCCTGGAACCACTGCGCCCAGCGATAGGCCCAGACGGATTCGTCACCCGCCGCCATGTAGTAGCGCGGCTCCTGCACCACATCGAGGCCGCCGTCGCCCTGCCAGATCTGAGCGTCGTAATCGCCCAGGGGACGCTTGTCGTAATAGAGCGTGCGGTCGATGTTGTTGAGGTCGATCTTGATGCCGCCGGCCCCCAGTTGCAGCTGGATGAGCTCCATCATGTCGATCCATTCGGGACGCACGGTGGAGATCAGGTCGACGGTGATGGACAGGGGCGAGCCATCGGGCATGGTATAGTTGCCATTGGCATCCTTGGGCCCCAGCCCGGCCGCCTCGAAGGCCGCAGCCGCCGCGTCGGGATCGAACTCGGTATATTGCTTGGCGTATTCCTCGTCATAAAAGACCGACTCGGGCCGCGGGGCCACCTGGTAGGGTTCGCCCTGGCCGGTAAAGACCACGTCGATGATTTCCTCACGGTCGATCAGATGGCTGATGCCGATGCGGAAATCCTTGTTCTGGAACAGCTCGCGCCGCGCCGGATCGACGTGGTTGAGGTTGAACTGGAGAACAAGCGTGTTGGAATTGGACAGTACGTTGGCGCCCAGGCGATAGTCGCCCGCTTCCTGCCCATCATAGAACAGGGGCTGGTTGGCGACGGTGGCGATGTGGCGATCCTGGTAGTCGATCTCGCCATTGAGAGCCATCAGCGTGATCTCTTCGAGCGAGTCGGAAACGCGCATCTCCAGCCGGTCGATATAGGGGAGCTGGTTCCCCTCGGTATCGACCTTCCAGTAGTAGGGGTTGCGCACGAAGGTGGTGCGGGTGGCATCGCCCGTCAGGGGCTCGTCGATCATCCAGGCATTCATCATCGGCAGGTCGGGATTGGCCCAGCGGATGGTTTCGGTGGCCCAGGAGCAGCGATCCTGCATATAGAGTTCCCAGGTCTCAAAGCCCGCTGCCTTGGCATTGGCCACCGCGTCCGGGTTGTATTTGGGATAGAACTGGGAGCAGTAATCCTTGCTCAGCGAAACCAGCGTGAAGCCGTTGACGCTGGCCAGGTCGTCCATGATGACGCCATTGGGATGCTCGAACACCAGGCTGAAGGTGGTATCGTCGATGACATCGACCGTGACGGGGTTGCGCGGGTTCTTGACGAAGGTGCCCACGCCATAGCCGGGCTCGGAGAACAATTCGACCGAGAAGGCGATGTCGGCGCTGGTGAACGGGGTACCGTTGTTCCACTTGAGCCCGTCACGCAGCTTGAAGGTGTAGGTGCGCGCGTCCTCGCTGACTTCCCAGCTTTCGGCCAGGTTGGGGATGATCTCGGTCCAGTCCCGATTGTAGCGTACCAGGCCGTCATAGGCGACGGTGCGCGCGATCCAGGCATTGTCCAGGCCCCCGCGCAGCGCCGAATGCCAGGTGCCGCCATAGGTGCCGACCGATTCCACCGGCGTCACCACCAGCGGATTGGACGGCAGGCGCTGCTCCACCGGGGGCAGCGTACCGGCGGCGACAGCCTCATCAAGCGCGGGAGCCTGATGATATTGCTGGGCATAGGCAAAGCCGGAAACCGATAGCAAGGTGACCACGGCGGTGGCCCGCAGCAAAGCCGAGCGGGTCAATCCTCCAGAAAATCTTTTCATATTCTTCCTCCCAAAGACCGCAAAGCTGCGGACGCCTCCTCACGACGCGAAGGGAGCCTAGAACACCACTTGCGTTAACGCAAGTATTGCGGCAAAATTCCTTAAATTACGCAATTTGCGTAATACTTGCGTTGAGATTTGAGGGCGTTGGGGCTGTGAATTTCCGGCCAAGACGACCCTGGAGGCAGACGCAACCGCGAAAGGGAGGACTGAAAATTGACGCCAGCCGAGTGCGTGGCCCGCCATGACGACATCGACCTGCAACTGCTCTATTTCACCAGCACCAGCCTGTCGAGCGACGGGCGCGCCCTGGTGGCGATCGGGCAAAGGGACGGCAATCCCAACCTTTTCCGGGTGGACCTGGCCAGCGGCGCCCTCGCCCAACTGACACAGAACAGCGAGGGCTGGCTGCGCTCCTATGTCTATTTCGACGGGACGCCTTATAAGGGGTTCGGCAAGGCCAGCGTCAGCTTCGATGCCGCGCGCGGCGTGCTGTATTATCTGCAAGGGCGAGACATCCGCGCCGTGGACCTGGAGGGCACGGAGCGGGTGCTGGCGCAGTTGCCCGACAACCAGGTGACCGCTTTCACCCATGTCTCGGCCGATGGCAGGCTGCTTTGCGTTCCAACCACGGACGAGGCGGCCTTTACCGAGGATGAGGCCTGGAAAGAAAAGCACCATGGCATCGATGCGCGGGTGCGGCGGCTGGGGCTCAATTCCTGGCTACGGGTCTATTCGACCCAGACCGGCGAGGAAGTATTGTGCGAGCCGGTGCCGCACGCCTGGGTGACGCATGTGCAATTCTCGCCCGTCGATTCCCGCCGCATTCTCTACAATCACGAATGGCCTTCCGATTGCGGCATCCGCCGCGTCTGGCTTTGGGATGGAGCGAGCCATATCCGCCTGCGCGAAGAGGGGGCGGGCCGCAGCCGGCGGGACTGGACCTGCCATGAAATGTGGGAGCGGGATGGCAGCGCCGTCATCTATCACGGCCTCTACAGCGATGGCGGCGCCTATATTGGCCGGGCCCGGTTCGATGGCGCCGAACCCGCCGAAATCCGCCTGCCGCCAAGCTGGGTGCGCTATGGCCATTTCACCGTTGGCCCGGATGAAACCATGCTGGTGAGCGACGGCTATTATCAGGGCGGGCCGGAGGATGAGAGCCGCAACTCGCCCTGGATCTCGCGGCTGGACGTGGACTGGGCCGGCGGACGGGTGCGCTGGCGGGTGCTGGGACGCTCGGAGTCCTCCTGGGACAGCCAGGACAGCCATCCCCACCCCATTACCGATGCGGCGGGGCGCCATGTCTATTTCACTTCGGACAAGGACGGAAAGCGGGCGATCTATCGCCTGCCCGCGCAACAGGAGCGGCCGGTGGCCGATGTGAGCTTCGGCGCGCCCTGAGATTCAGGCGAGCGTGGAGACGGTTTCCCCGATCAGCATGGAAACGCCGATTTCAAGCTGCTGCACCGCCGTTTCGCCTTCCAGATGCTGCACCAGCAGGTTGATGGCGGCGCGGCCGATGGCTTCGCGGTCGACATGGACGGTGCTGAGGCGGGGCGTGGCCATGCCGGCAATGGGCAGGTCGTCGAAGCCGATGATGGAGAAGCTGCGCGGCAGGGGGCTTTCGGGCGCATAGATGCCGTCAAGCATCTCCACCGCCGCAATGTCGTTCCAGATGAAAGCGGCGGTGACGTCGTATTTGCCCGCCAGCAGATCGCGCAGCAATTCGCCGGTCTGGCGCTCATCGGTATTGACCATGGTGCCCACCGCGCCGGGCGTGCGCGAAATCGCGGTTTCAAAGCCGCGCTGGCGCTGGCGGATGGTGGGGCGGTAGCGATGGGTATAGTGCAGGATGCGCCGGTGGCCGGCATCGAGCAGGCGCTGGGTGGCCATGAAGGCGCCGTAGTAATTGGCGGGGGAGACGGAACTGACGCGCATGTCGGGATCGCTGCCATTGACCAGCACCACCGGAATGCCGGCCTGCTGCGACCAGGCGGCCAGATCGCTCCAGGCGTCGATGCCGGCCAGGAGCAGCCCGCCCGCATCGGTCTGGGCGACCTGCTTGGTGATGAGGTCGAGAGTGACCGCCGCCTCCTTCACCAAGCGCACCTCCAGTTGCACGCCGGCGGCGGCGGCCTGGGCCTGCATGCCCTCGACAATGCCGAAATAAAAACCGGAAAGGCCACTGGTGGCGCTGCCCAGCGGCACCAGCGCCAAGGCGCGCCGGTCACCGGCGACACTGGCCGGGCCATGCTTGGACCTGTAGCCCAGGCTGCGCGCCACCCGCTGCACCTCGCGGCGCACGCCATCGCTGATGCCGATCTCATTGGCCAGCGCCCGCGACACCGTGCTGACGGAAACGCCCAGTTTCTCGGCGATATCGGCCTGGCTGGCCCGTCTGTTGGGCGGCATGGTCATCCCCTCGTCGTGCAATTACGCAATATTTGCGTTTCTTGAACAAGACAAGACCCGCCGCATCGAAATGCCCGCTTATGCGCGGCCATGTGACCGAATTGGCTCACGGCCAGGCGGCATAGGAGCCTTCGCGCCCGGCGCGCTGGAGCAGGAATTGCTGGCGGTAGCGGCCGGGCGACATGCCGGCGCGGCGGGCGAAGAAGCGGTTGAAATAGCCCGGATCGCGAAAGCCCAGCGCGTCGGCGATCTCTGCCACTTGCAGGATCGAGCGCTCGAGCAGGCTTTCGGCATCTTCCATCAGGCGGCGATGCACCAGCTCCAGCGGGCTCTGCCCGGTGGCGCGGCGAATGGCGGTGGTCAGCCGGTCGGTGGAGACGCCCATGGTGCGGGCATAATCGCCGATGCGCCATTGGGCCCGGGCGTTGAGCTCGACCAGTTGCAGGAAATTCTGCACGAGCTGGCGCGGCGAGGACTGGGGCTGCACCGAGGCGCCACCACCCCAGCGCCAGAAGGCGATCAGCACCAGGCACAGGCGGCTGATGATAACCTCGCGCATGCCGGGCAGTTCGCCCAGCGCCTCGCGGCGCATGTCCTCGAGATCGCGCACCGCGCCGCGCGCAGCCGCCGCCTCGATGCGCACCCCGAGCATCGGCCGCTCGATGGCCTGGCGCAGCGGTCCGGCAATCGAGCTGGCCGGCACCACCCGCCCCAATGCCGCGTCGGAGACCGCCATCATCGCCCCGCGCGCGCCGGCATCGAGCCGCACCCGGGCAAGGCTGCCGCTAGGGAGCCAGACGACGCAGGGGCCTTCGAGCGGATGGGCGACACCGGCCAGCAGCACCGAGCCGCTGCCCGAGGCGAGCACGAAGCCATGCCCGCCCAGCCGGGCAGTGGCGGAGGAAAAATCCCATTCATGGGCGGTGAGCGCGCCGGCCAGTTCCTCGACCTCGACATCCTGCACGAAGCCCGATGGCAGCGCCCGCCCATTGCCGACCATGATTACCCCTCCAAAACCCGTTAAAAATACAATTCTCTTTCTCAAATGTCCATTTGATCGCTTTTGCCTGCGGCCTAGGGTCGAAGAGGAGCGGAACCGGACGCCAAAAGGACCAGCAAGGTCGGCGCCGGAACCTGACCCCGACGAGGAGAGCCGCCCGCATGGCGGGCATGGGAGGAAACATGACCAATCTGAGCCGTAGAACCGTCTTGCAGGGCCTGGGCGCCGGCGCCATGGCCACTGCCCTGGCCGGCCTGCCCGTGATGGCGCAGGACCGCAGCGCCATCCGCATCGGCTATGCCGTTCCCAAGACCGGCGCCAATGCCGCCGGCGCGGGCATTTCCACCACGCCCAATTACGTGCTGTGGGTGGACGACGTGAACAAGGCCGGCGGGCTCAAGCTGAGCAAGCTCGGCGTCACCCTGCCGCTCGAAGCGGTCGAATATGACGACCGCTCCAGCACGGAAGAACTGGTGCGCGCCATCGAGCGTCTGGCCACCCAGGACAAGGCCGACTTCATCCTGCCGAGCTGGGGCACCGGCCCGAACCTGGCCTCGGGGCCCACTTTCGACCGTTTCGGCTATCCCCAGCTGGCCGCCACCGCCGTGACCGACATGGCGCCCGACCTGGCCAAGCGCTGGAAGCACAGCTTCTGGATGCTGGGCGGCGGGCACGACTATGCCAATGCGCTGGTGCAATTGCTGGTCAAGCAGCGCGACGCCGGCGCCATCAACAACAAGGTGGCCATCGCCTCGGTGGCCGATGGCTTCGGGATCGACCTGTCCAAGGCGGCGACACCCGCCTTCACCCAGGCCGGGTTCGAGCTGGTCTATGACAAGACCTATCCGCTGGGCACCTCGGACTTCGCTCCCATCATCAACGAGGTCGCGGGGCTGGGGGTCGACACCTTCGTCGCCTTCTCCTACCCGCCCGACACCTTTGCGCTGACCCAGCAGGCGGTAGCGGCCAATTTCAGCCCGAAAGTCTTCTATCTGGGCGTGGGCACCGCCTTCCCGGTCTATCCGGGCATTGCCGGGCCGAACCACAATGGCGTCATGGGCGTGGGCGGCATCGACCCCGACAGCGAAAAGCTGGCGGCCTATTTCGAGCGCCATACCGCCCTGATCGGCCAGGCACCGGACAGCTGGGCCAGCGCCATCACCTATGCGAGCCTGGAAATGCTGCAACAGGCCGTAGAGCGGGTGGGCGATATCGACCGCGAGGCCATCACCCAGGAACTCGCCACCGGCGAATTCGACACGGTGATCGGCAAGGTGAAGCTGGTGGACAATCAGTTGCGGAGCCTGTGGACCGTGGGCCAGTGGCAGGACGGCAAGTTCGTCGGCCTCGCCCATACCGAGCGCGCCGGCAGCCGCGAGCCCATGGTGCCCAAGCCGGCCTGGGTGCAGGGGTAAGGAGGTCTCGGTCCCAACGCCCCCTTCCCCTTGAGGGGAGGGATCAAGGGTGGGGGTTCGGCAACCTCACCGTCTTCGGCGGCAGCATCTGACTCGCTGAACCGCCCGAA
>NZ_JAUCDN010000134.1:0-8604 GCF_034675085.1 Devosia sp. | reverse complement strand
CGCCCTCCTGCCGGTTGCGAGGCATCCTCGATGGGGCGCTGGCGGCTTTTCTGACCGAGATGGACCGCCACAGCCTGGCCGACCTTATCGTCGATCCCACCCAGTTTGGCATCGAGCGTCCCGCTGCCTGAATGCGGCCGCGACAAATTGGCCAGTCTCCGTTCTAAAACATGACTATTAGATACATGTTTTGGGTGTATAAGGGCTTTGCACCGACCAGCCCGGAGAGACGATCATGACCTTCCCCGCATTTTTCGACGATGCGCCGATCCTGCGCATGCGCGAGCCGCTCGCGGCTTTTCTGGGCGCCGCTGAAGATGGGGTGATCGCCTATCGTTATGCCGACGCCGTGCGGCTTGCCGGCCATTCCTGTCCTGCAGTCGCCAGCGCCTATCTGATGGTGCTTAACGGGCTCGAGGCGCTCTATGACGACCAGTTGCCCGAGCGTGGTGGCATCAAGGTGTTCATGCGCAATGAGCGCGACCACGCCACCACTGGCGTTCTTGCCTCGGTTGCCACGCTGCTGACGGGGGCTGCGCCCGAAACCGGCTTCCAGGGCATCGGCCCGGCCCGGCGTTTCGCCCGCAACGACCTTCTGCGTTTCGCCACCGACATCGAGGGCACGCTGGCGCTGGTGCGCCGCGATACCGGCAAGGGTGTCGTGGTGGACATCAACACCGACCATGTGCCGCATGATCCGGCTATGAGCCGGCTCATGCCCAGGGCCGTCTCGGGCGAGGCGACGCCCGAGGAACAGGCCGAATTCGGCCGCCTCTGGCAGGATCGGGTGCGGCGTATGCTGGTGGAGCATCCGAACGATCCCAAGCTTATCCACATCTATGCCTGGGAGGGCGAAGATGACCTCGCCTGACCGCTACTGGCCGCAAGACCTGACCGCCTATAAGCGCACATCCGAATTCACCGAGGCCAGCGTGCCCGCAGGCCTGCTGCGTAGCCATTCCACCAAGGCCGGCGTCTGGGCCAAACTTCACGTCCTCTCCGGTCGCCTGCTTTTCCGCGACCTGGCGGCGGGGACCGAGACGGAACTGGCCCCGGGCGTTTACCCGCTGATCTATCCGCAGGCCCAGCACGAGGTCGCGCCGCTGGGCGGGGTGCGCTTCTTCGTTGAATTCCACGCCCGGCAATAGGTCCGGGCCTTTGTTTTGTCGCGCTTGCGAACTGCAAGACCATCGCCCCTTTTGCTGGGAGCGCTTCAGGCTCGCGCCGCCTCCAGCCGGTCGAGGCGCAGCCGCTGCCGGTCGTCGCCCAGCCGCCGCAGGGTGAGAAACACCGCGATGACGACGCTGCCCACCGAAGCGGCGCACAGGAGGAACATCAGGAAGATCTGCGATTGCGCCGCCGCCAGCGGGTCGAAGCCGGCCAGAACCTGGCCGCTCATGATGCCGGGCAGGGTGATGATGCCGGCCCCCGCCATTTGATTGACCACCGGAATGGTGCCGGTATGGATGGCGCGGCGCAGAAGCGGATCGGTGGCCTGCCGCATCGTGTGGCCCAGTGCCAGTCGCGCTTCTATACCCACCCGCTCCGCCGAGATGGTTTCCAGAAGCGAGCCGATGCCGATGCTGGCGGCATTCATCGCCGAACCCAGGATGATGCCGGCGATGGGAATGACGACGGCCGGCGCTGTCCAGTCCTGCGAGCTCGAAAGGCTGGCCAGGGCGAAGACGGCGACCAGCAGGGTGGAACTGCTGACCGCCGCGCCGCTGACCAGAAAGGTCCAGCCTCCGCGCAGGCGCCGCCGCTGGCGCGCGCCCACCTCATAGCTCGCCGCCCCGATCATGATCACAATGAGGCCCAGGGTGAGCCAGGCGCTGCCCGAGGAGAATATGGCGCGCAGCAACAGCCCCACCAGCAGCAATTGCACGGTCATGCGCAGCGCCGCCAGCAGCAGCGAGCGGTGAATGCCCAGTTTCAGCGCCAGCGACAGCCCAGCGCTGAACAGCACCAGGCCAGCGGCGAGGGCGAGCTCGATCGGGGTGAAGCCGGGCGTCATGTTCGGGCGATTTCCAGGATATCGTGAGCCAATCGCGCCACCTGCCGCCTGTCATGGGAGGCCAGGATCAGGCCCATGCCCCGATGCATTGCATCTTCAAGCAGCGTTTCCATCAGGCCCGTGGACGTTTCGTCCAGTGCCGAGCTGGGTTCGTCCAGCAGCAGGAAAGCGGGATCGTCCTCCATGCTGCGCAGAAGAGCGAGGCGCTGCCTTTCCCCGGTCGAGGCGCGCTCGGGCGCGGCATCGATCAGGGCGGGATCGAGCCGCAGCGACGGACAGGCCAGTCGCGCCGCGCCGGGATCGCGGAAATGGGCACCGATCGTGGGCGCCCACCAGCCTGGCTCGGCCGCGCAATAGCGCAGGCTCCGTCGCCAATGCGGCGCCGGGATGGACCGGGCGTCCACGCCATCGAGGCTGCATGTCCCCTCATGGGGAATGAGATCGGCCAGCATCTTGAGCAGCAGGCTCTTGCCCGCCCCTGACGGACCGACGACGGCGAGGCATTTGCCGCTTTCAACGCGGAGATCGAAGGGGCCGACTGCCTGGAATTTCAGGCTCTTGGCAATGAGATGGTGAGACATGCCCGTTGCGTTGCCATGCCCCGGGAGCCGGAGCAAGAGGTTTAACCAGCCGCTTCCGGCTGTACGGCGTCAAGGCACCAGCGCATGGTCTCGACGCCTCCGCCCTTGGCCACGATGGAGCAATTGCCCTGCATCAGGAAGCGCCGGGCGGAAAGACGGATGGCCAGGCGGGTTGAGCCGATGGCGGCTCCCAGGGTGAGGGAAGTGCCTTCAGGCACGGTATGGGGCAGGGCCGGGGCATCGAGCACCACGGCGTCCATGTCCAGCCCATGATCTTGCGCCCAGCCCATGGCGGCGATTTCGGCCACCTGCATCGGTTCGGGCTGGTCGGTGCGGCCCTTGTAAGCGGGCAGATAGACGACGCCCCGTTCGAGCGCGTCGAGAAAGGCCATTGCCTGGCCGGCGCTCATGCGGCCGTAGCGCTGGCGCTGCGGCATCACCACAAGCGAGGCGGCGAAGCGGCAGCCGCCCAGATGGGTCGCCTGAACCACATGAAAGCGCGCCGGGTCGGCGACAGCCACCAGCGCCTTATAGGTGGAAAATCCATGCCGCGCGCAACAGGCATCGCGCCGGCTGTCGGTGCAACACAGGATCGTGGTGCGCGGGTCCCGCGTACCGGAAAAGACAGTGCCTTTCACATAGGCCCTGATAGCGGCAACGATCGCGTCTTCATCGGCAAAATCGGCGCGGATATTTTCGGGCAGGGCATGCAGCGTGGGCAGATCGGTTTCTGATTCGACCTTGTCCACCAGAGCCAGATGAATGTCGCTTTGGACGGCATCATGCAGCGCTTTTTTCAGCGCTTCGCCCATATCGGCCGATTCCCAGCGCGGCACCCGCCATTTGCCGCGGGGCCAGGCCAGCATGAGCACGCGCTCGGGCGCGTCCCCGGTGCCGGCCAAAGGCTCACCGCGTTCGCGGCAGACGTCGGAACAGAAGACGTGCCCGGCCATCGCCTAGCGGCTGGAGGCGAGGCCGTAAATGGCCTCGAGTTCATCGAGCATCAGATGCGCCGCATAGATGCCGCCGGCTGTGTTCCAGATGATCTCGCTGACCCGCTGGGCCTTGCCCGCCTTTACCCCCTCGAGGTTGAGCCAAAGCGGATCGTTGAGCCAGTCATTGAGATTGGCCGCCGATTCATCGCCATTGAGGTCGCTGGAGAAATAGAAGATGCGGTCGCCGTCCATTTCGGGAATGCGTTCCTTAGTCACTTCCTGGGCGAAGTCGTCCTTGTCCTGGCTTGCAGGGCGCTGAAGCCCGATCTGCTGCAAAGCCAGACCGGCAAAGGTCTGCTTGTAATAGATGCGGGTGCGGTTGGGCGAAAAGCGCACCAGCGAGATGCGCTCGTTGACGGCATCGCTCAGCGCGTCATGAATCGTCCCGGTGCGGGCGACAAATCCATCCACTGCCGCCTTGCCCGCTTCGGACTTGCCGATGGCATCAGCGTAGAACTGCAAATTCTCCTGCCATTCCCCGCCGATGGTTTCGGTCATCACCGTCGGGGCGATGGCCGAGAGTTGGGGATAGATGGCTTCCTGGCGCACCTTGGTGCCCAGGATCAGGTCGGGCTCCAGCGTGGCCAGGATTTCCAGGTTCACCGCCAGCTCGGTACCCAGCGGCACGGTGTCGGCCAGCGCCGTTGCGATATGGTCATACCAGGGATTGCCGTCCCAGCTCTGCACAGCGCCCACCGGCACGACGCCCAGATAGAGCAGCGCTTCGGTGCCTTCATTGGTCAGCATGACGATGCGCTGCGGATTGTCCGGCACCTCGGTCACGCCCATCGCATGGTTCACCTCGCGCGCTTCGAGCGGCAGGATGAGCAGCAGGCTGGTGGAAAGGGCGGCGAGAACGGCGAGCGGGCGCAGAAGCATGGCAATATTCCGGTTGGAGAAAACAATGGCCGGCTTTGAGCCGGCCATTCGAGATCAGCGCGTCGAGGAGAGGCCGTAGATGGTCTCAACGTCGTCCAGCATCAGATTGGCGGCGATAATGCCCCCCGCCGTGTTCCACACGGCGTCATCGACGGCATGTACCTTGCCGGCTTTGACCACATTGAGATTCTGCCAGAGTGGGTCGGCCAGCCAATCCTCGGCTTGCGCATTGGCTTCGCCATTGCCGGTTTCATAAGTGAAATAGAACAGCCGGTCGCCCTCGAATTCGGGAATGCGTTCCTTGGTGATCGGCTCGGCGAAATCGTCCTTGTCCTGATTGGCCGGGCGGTGGAAGCCGATTTCGTTGAGGATCAATCCTGAAAAGGTGTCCTTGAAATAGATGCGGGTCTGGCCCGACATGAAGCGGGCGATGGAAATCTCTTCATCGAGCGAGGAGCCCAGCGCGTCATGGAGCGCGGCGACGCGCGCATCGAAGGCGGCCAGCGCGGCCTTGCCCTCTTCGCCCTTGCCGGCGGCGTCGGTATAGAGCGCCATGTTGATCTTCCAGTCACCGCGCAGGCGTTCGGAAATGACGGTGGGGGCGATGGCCGAAAGCTGCTCGTAAATGGCTTCCTGGCGCATCTTGTTTCCGATGATGAGGTCTGGCTCCAGCGCCACCAGCACTTCCAGGTTCACCGCCGATTCCTCCCCCACTACGGTGACGTCCGCCATATCGGCGGCGATATGGTCGTACCAGGGATTGCCCAGGAAGGATTTGACGGCGCCGACCGGGGTGATGCCCACGGCCAGCAGGGCCTCGGTGCCTTCATTGGTCAGCACCACGATGCGCTGCGGATTGTCGGGCACATCGGTCACGCCCATGGCATGGGTGATCTCACGGGCAGCGGCGGGGGCGGCGAGAATGGTGGCGGCCAGCAAGGCGGCCGCAAGCCTGGGTAGAGACGACATGAAGCTCTCCATTAAACTTGACATCTGTTCTCAGAAATCGGATGGCTTCATCGATCAAAATAAGCTGACTGTCAATATCAGGATTGGAGCGAACGGGCATGGCCATCGCCGCTGCCGCGCCGCGTATCCGGAGCATGGAATTGTCCCGTGGTACCATCTATGCGGTGCTGGCGGGGTTGCTGGCGCTGGTCTGGCTCGCCAGCATGACGCTGGGTTATCGCCTCTATTCCCCGGCGCAGGTCTGGGCCGCGCTTTTCGCCAATGACGGCTCGGAAACCGCTACGGTCCTGGCCGGCCTGCGCCTGCCGCGCGCGCTGATCGCGCCGCTGGCCGGGGCGGCTCTCGGCATGGCCGGGGTTATGGTGCAGACGCTGTCGCGCAACCGCATTGCCTCGCCCGACACGCTGGGCCTCAACGCCGGCGCCTCGCTGGCCGTGGTCGTCGCCACCATCGTCTTCGGTGTGCAATCGTTGGTGGGCCTGTCGCTGGCTGCCGCCTTCGGCGCACTGGTCACCAGCATCGTCGTTTTCGGCGTTGCTGCCGGGGCAGGGGGGCTGTCGCCGCTCAAGATCGTGCTGGTCGGGGTCATCTTTGCCAGCCTTGCCCATGCCATCGTCGAGATCATCCTCACCAGCAACGAGGCGCAATTGCAGCAAATGCTGTTCTGGCTCTCTGGTGCCTTTGTCGATCGGCCGATCAGCCTCTTCTACAATGGCCTTCCGGTAGTGCTGATCGGCACTGTCGCCGGCTTTGCGCTGGCCCCCGCCTTCGACGCGCTCCAGGCCGACGATTCCACCGCCGCCAGCCTGGGGGTGCCGCTGACGGCGGTGCGCGCCTTGGCCTTTCTCGCCGTCTCGCTTTTGACCGGCGCTGCCGTGTCCATGGCTGGGCCGGTCGCCTTTGTCGGGTTGGTCGTGCCCCATATCGCCCGGCGGCTGGTGGGCCTGCGCCATCGCCACCAGCTTGCCGCCGCCGCGTTGACCGGCGCCATCTATGCCACCACCGCCGACGTGGCGGCGCGCTTCGTCATCTATCCGGTCGAGGCGCCGGTGGGCGCCATCACTGCCGTCGTCGGCGCCGTGGCGCTGCTGGTCCTGCTCATGCGGAGGCTGGCATGACCGATATGGCCGCCTCTCCCTCGCCCGTCCATTTGCGGCCGGGCGTCGTTACCGCCGTGGTGCTGGCCATCTTCGCGCTGCTGTTCCTGGCCGGTATCGGTTTTGGTTCGACCTGGATTCCGCTCGAAACCGTCGCTCAGGTTCTGCTGGGCGGCGGCGAGAAGACCTCGCGGCTGGTGGTGCTGCAATTGCGCCTGCCGCGCGTTGCCGCGGCGGCTATCGCCGGGGGCGCCATCGCCTTTGCCGGCTATCTGCTGCAACGTATCACCCGCAACGAGCTGGCTTCGCCCGGCGTGCTTGGCGTGGTCGACGGCGCCGCGCTCGGCGTCGTGCTCTTCATGGCGATCTTTTCCAACGACACAAATTCCCTGGTGGTTTCGGTCGCCTGGCAACCCCTGGCCGCCGCGCTGGGTGCCATCGCCGCAGTCAGCCTCGTCTTCATCCTGTCGGGGCGGCAGGCTTCGTCGGCTATCCGCCTGCTGCTTTTCGGCATTGCCGTTGCCGCTGCCTGCAAGGCGCTCACCACCATTTTCATGCTGGTCGGACCCGTCTATCAGGCGGCGCAGGCAGCGCGCTGGCTGGCCGGCGCGGTCAACACCATCAACGCCACCGAGATTCAGCTCATGCTGGCGGTGCTGATCCCCACTGGCATCGTCGCCGCCATCGCGGCGCGGCATTTGCCTCCAGCCGATCTCGACGACACCTCCTCGCGCAGCATCGGGCTCAACCTGCCACTCTATCGCGTCTTCATCTTCTTCCTCGCCGCGCTGCTGACGGCGGGGGCGGTGGCCTTTGCCGGCGGCGTCAGCTTCATCGGGCTGATGGCGCCGCATCTGGCGCGGCTGCTGGTCGGGCGCGCGCGGCTGGCCGGTATCCTTACTTCCATCCTGCTCGGCGCCATCATCCTTATCGGGGCGGATTTGCTGATCCGCGTTGCCTTCGCGCCTCTCGAAGTGCCCGCCGGCACGGTGACGGCAGTGATCGGAGCGCCCTATTTCCTTTATCTGCTCATGCGCAAGGACAACACCAATGGATGACATGCTGGCCAGCCGCATCGAGGTGAAGAACCTGACGCTCAGCTATGGGCAGGACGTGATCCTGGATGCGCTGAGCCTGCCCATTCCCAGCGGACGGATCACCGTGCTGGCCGGCCCCAATGGCTGCGGCAAGTCCACGCTGTTGCGCGCCATCCGCCGGCTGCACGCGCCGCAATCCGGGCAGGTGCTGCTCGATGCGCTCGATATCTCCCGCCTCACCGGCAAGGAACTGGGCCGGCGCATCGGCCTTTTGGCGCAAAGCCCCACTGCCCCGCAGGATATGAGCGTCGAGGAACTGGTGCGGCTGGGGCGTTATCCCCACCAAGCCATGCTTCAGCCCTGGAGCCCGCGCGACGACGCGGCGGTCGCCGCCGCCATGGCCGGCACCGGCGTCGAGCCCCTGCGCCATCGCCGTATCGGCTCGCTCTCGGGCGGGCAATTGCAGCGTGCCTGGATCGCCATGGTGCTGGCGCAGGAAACCGACATCATCTGCCTGGATGAGCCGGTCAATCATCTCGATATGGCCCATCAGCTCGAATGCCTCGAACTGGTGAGCCGCCTCAACAAGGACCAGGGCCGCACCATCGTGCTGGTGCTGCACGACCTCAATCTTGCCGCCCGCTATGCCGACCAGCTCGTCTTCGTTTCCGGCGGCAAGATCCGCGACAGCGGCCCGGTCGAGGCCATGATGCGCTCCGAGCTGATTGCCGAGGTCTTCAATATCGGGGCCCGGATCATCACCGATCCGGTGCATCAGCGCCCCATGTGCATTCCCTTCCGCCGGCAATAGGGCCGCGCGAGCCCCCGATTGTCTGCCCATCGGCTTCCTGTTACTCGGGGGGCGGAAGGCGGATGACACGGAATCGGCATGAGCGATCTTTTCGACACCGGCGCGCGCCCGGGCCGCATGCCGCTGGCGGCGGCGCTGCGCCCGACGACGCTTGACGAGGTGATCGGGCAGGCGGGGCGGGTGGCGCCCGGCTCCATCCTGCGCCGGCGCATCGCAGCGGG
>NZ_JAUCDN010000133.1:0-8615 GCF_034675085.1 Devosia sp. | reverse complement strand
GAGATCAAGATCAACATGGTCGCCATGCGCGGCATCAATGACGACGAGATCGAGCCGATGATGGCCTGGGCCCACGGCCAGGGCATGGCGCTGACGCTGATCGAGGGCATGCCGCTGGGCGAAGTGGGCCTCGACCGGGTGGAGAGCTACCTGCCGCTGCGCGAATTGCATGAGCGGCTGTCGCGGCGCTACCAGCTGACCCGGCTCGACAAGCGCACCGGCGGGCCGGCGCGCTATTGTCACGTGGCCGAAACCGGCGGCATTCTGGGCTTCATCGCCCCGATGAGCCACAATTTCTGCGAAAGCTGCAACCGCGTGCGCCTCACCGCCACCGGCCAGCTTTTCCTGTGCCTGGGGCAGGACGACCAGGTCAATCTGCGCGACGCCTGGCGCGAAGGCGGTCCCGCCGCGCTGGACGCGGCGCTGGACCACGCCATGGCCATCAAGCCCAAGGGGCACGACTTCGTGCTCGACCGCACCCACACCGAACCCGCCCTCGCCCGCCATATGAGCGTGACGGGGGGGTGAATGGCGAGGGGCGGCCAGAACGTTTCAACTTGCTACTGAACGGCCCCTGCGCAGCAGTTCATGACGGTCGTCATCCACCATCGAGGATGCGAAAGCATGCGGAGATGGATTCCGGCTCAAGGCCGGAATGACACCGAGGTTGGGGAACGCTCGAGTGTCACAGTCATCGTCGTCCAAGTGATCTATCGCCCTGCGGCGCGTTCGATGAGTTCGACGACGATGCCGTCGGGGTCGCGCACAAAGGCGACGCGGCGGATCAATTCGGGGTTTTGGGCGGGCCGGGGCCGTTCGACGATATCGACGTCGGCCGCTTCAAGCCGCTCAATCAGGGCATCAACATCGGAAACGGCCAGGGTGAGATGGCGCATGCCGGCCTCGCCGGCGGGAATGTCGCGGGAACGGGTGGCGCCAGCGGAGGGGGCCATCACTTCCAGCATGCCGCCGCCGGCATCGAGAAAGGCCAGTTCGCCCCCCGGCACCGGCTTGCGCAGCCTCAGCGCCAGCCCGAGCAGGCCGCAATAAAAGGCGATGGTGCGGTCCATATCGCCCGATGTGGTGCCGATATGCTCGAAGCCGACCAGCATGGCGCTAAGGCGCTATGTCCATGGCGCATCGGAGCCGCCCGAAAACCACCCTAACACTTTTCGGTCCGATGCTCATTTGTCGTCGTCGACGACGATGGCGAAGTCGAGCGGCAGGGCCGTGGTGTACTTGATCTGGCCCATGGCGAAAGCGGAGCTGACATCGGTGAGATTGATGCGGCTGATGAGCTTTTTATAGAAGCTGTCATAGGCGCCGATATCGGGCACGACAACGCGCATCAGATAGTCCACATCCCCGCTCATGCGGTAAAATTCCACCACTTCGGGGAAATCGTCGATGACGCCGGCGAATTTGCGCATCCAGCTGTCATTGTGCTCATTGGTCTTGACCGAGACGAAGACAGTGACGCCGACATTGACCTTGGCCGGATCGAGCACGGCGACGCGCCGCTGGATGACGCCATCCTCTTCCATCTTCTGGATGCGGCGCCAGCAGGGGGTGGTGCTGAGGCCCACCTTGCGGCCGATCTCGGCCACCGGCATCGTCGCATCCCTTTGCAGCAACGTCAGAATCTTGCGATCGATCTTGTCCAGCGCCATACCACCCTCACGAAACCAGATTGCGCGAAAAGGCAAAATTTGCCTGAAAATTGGCGAGATAACTGCCACACCCCCGCCTTAATAGCAATAATCTTGCGCAGGACAAGTCTGGGCGGCATTTGCACACATTGTTAACCCAACCGGGTACGGGGGAAGGCGCCACCCGCATTTCACCATGCATTAACCACGCGGCCGCTAGAGTTCGCCCCGTCCGGGCGAATGTGTTCTTGTGCGCGGTATCGAGTAACGAGTTTGAGTTTCATGGCGTCGCAACCGGCTGTCATCGATGACGTGCGCTCCCTCATGGGGCGCGATGGCAGGCGCGGCGCCCAGAAAACCGTGGTGGACGCCCGCCAGCGCCTCACGTCCAGCTCGGGCACGCGCGCCGATTTCGACTTCGAGCTGATGCAGGACTATGCGCAGTCGCGCATCAATGCCGCCCTGCCCATCGCCATCATCGTCATGCTGCTCTCGGCCATCTCCAGCCTGTGGGTGCCGGTGCCGTTCAGCGCGCTCTGGGCCGGCATGGTCATTCTGAGCCTGCTCATCACCACGATGATCGCCCGGCGCTTCCGCGACAGCGAGCCGGCCCGGTTCAACGCCCGGCAATGGACCACCACATTCGTCGCCGGGGAAACCCTGCACGGCATCGCCTGGTCGATGCTGGCGCTGTTCACCGTGGCCTCGGCCAACGAAACGCTGTCGCCGCTGCTTTTCGCCATGGTACTGGTGAGCGTGGCGGCCAATGCCGTGGCCAGCCACACCCTGCCCCCCGCCACGCTGGTGGCGACGCTGCCGGCCACGGTAACGGTTTCGGGAAGCCTGATCCTGATGGGCGGCACGCTCAACTATACGCTGGCCGCCGTGGTGATCTGCGGCGAGGTGTTCTTCGTCTACCTGGCGCGGCAATTGCGCGGCACGGTGCTGGAGACGATCTCGCACCAGGCGGAAAAGGACACGCTGATCAGCGAGTTGGAAGAGGCCCGGCATATGTCGGACGAGGCCCGGCGCCATGCCGAGCAGGCCAATATCGCCAAGAGCCAGTTCCTGGCCACGATGAGCCACGAGCTGCGCACCCCGCTCAATGCCATTATCGGCTTTTCCGAGGTGCTGAAATCGGAGCTGCTGGGGGCCCACCAGGTGCCCCAATACAAGGAATATGCCGGGGACATCCATGCCAGCGGCCAGCACCTGCTCAATCTCATCAACGAACTGCTGGATCTGAGCCGCATCGAGGCGGGTAAATACGAGCTCAATGAAGAGGCGATCTCGGTGGTGGACATCGCCGCCGATTGCCGCCGCATGATGGAGCTGCGCGCCAAGGCCAAGGGGATCGAGCTGGTGTTCAGCGCCGGAGAAAATCTGCCCAAGCTGTGGGGCGATGAGCGCGCCATCCGCCAGGTGGTGCTGAACCTTCTGAGCAACGCCATCAAATTCACCCCCCAGCATGGGCGCATCGTGCTGGTGGTGCAGCGCAGCGCCGATGGCGGGCAGATGATTTCTGTCAAGGATAACGGCCCGGGCATTCCCGAGGAGGAAATCGCCACCGTGCTCTCGTCCTTCGGACAGGGCTCGCTGGCGCACAAGACCGCCGAACAGGGCGCCGGGCTGGGCCTGCCCATCGTGCAGAAAATCATGGAGCTGCATCAGGGGCGGTTCGATTTGTTCAGCAAGCTGCGCTTCGGCACCGAAGTGATCGCCACCTTCCCGCGCGCCCGCGTCATGGACGCGCTGGCCCCGGTGATGCCCAAGCGCGCAAGGCTGGAAATCTACTCAGCGGCGGGGTGAGGTTTTTCGTCTGTCTGGAAGGAAAGGCGGGCTATCGAAATGAACCTTGCGAAAAAGGAACAGATCAGGCTTACGGCCAACCTGCTCAACGCGCTCTCATCGGGCACTATTCTTGCCGCCATCGTCGCACCATATATCGGGATGGGCATGGGCACGGTTTCGGCCAACCTCGACTTGTTGAACCTATTAGGGCTCTCGGGGTTTGGTTTCGTTATCGGGATCGTGCTACATTTAATCGCCAGGCGCGGCCTGGCGCAGTTGGAGGACTGAAGATGGCAGATCTCGTGTTCTGGCTTTGGGCCCCTGCCCTGCTGATCATCATTGCCGCTTTCGGGCTCGCCCTGACGCGCCGCGACAGGATGCATCCCGGCGAGTAGGAAGCGCTTCCTCGCCAATCCTCGATAGAGAGAGATGCCGGTCTCAGCCTTCTTTGCCGCTGATCCGGGCGCTTTCGAAGGTGGCCATGTTGGTGTGCAGGTGCAGCGCGGTCTTGACCAGCACGGCGGCCAGCGCGGCGCCGCTGCCTTCGCCCAGGCGCATGCCCAGATCGAGAAGGCCGGTGCGCCCCATGGCGGCCAGGGCGCGGGGATGGCCGCCCTCGGCCGAGACATGGCCGAAAAGGCAGTGATCGATCGAGGCCGGATTGACCGCATGGGCAATGGCGGCGGCGGCGGTGGCGACGAAGCCGTCGACAATCACCGGCACCTTCTGATGGCGGGCGGCGATCAGCGCGCCAAGCATGGCGGCGATCTCGCGGCCGCCCAGGCGGGCGAGGATGGCCAGCGGATGGCCGAGCGCGCCGGCATGGCGGGCCAGCGCCCGATCCACCGCATCGGCCTTGCGGGCGAGGCCCGCATCGTCGACGCCGGTGCCGCGCCCCACCCAGTCGGCCCCTGCCCCGCCATAGAGAGCGGCAAAGATGGCAGCGGCGACGGTGGTGTTGCCGATGCCCATCTCGCCGATGCAGATGAGGTCGGGCTTGCCGGCAATGGCCTCCATGCCATAGGCGATGGTGGCGGCGCACATCTTGTCGTCCAGCGCCGGCTCCAGCGTGATGTCGCCGGTGGGCAGGTCGAGCGCCAGCTCGAAGACGCGCAGATTGATTTCATGCAGGGCGCAGATCTGGGAGATGGCGGCGCCGCCATTGGTGAAATTGGCCACCATCTGCGCCGGCACTTCACGGGGAAAGGCGGAGACGCCCGGATCGGTCACGCCGGGATTGCCGGCGAAAATGGTGACCATGGGATTTTCCAGCCGGGGCGTCGGCCGGCCCTGCCAGCGGGCGAGAAACTCCACCAGCCCCTCCAGCGCCCCCAGCGAGCCGGCGGGCTTGGTCAATTGCGCCTCGCGCGCCCTGACCGCCGCCGCCGCCGCTTCGTCGCCATCGGGCGCGATAGCCAGGAGCTCGAGGACATCGGCATAGGCGGGATTGAGCGTGGACATGGCGAGTCGCTGTGGTTCAGGTTAGGAAGGTGCCGACTTGTTGCCGATTGCAGGATGAAAAGCAATTGAACGGAAGCGAGCCTTCTGTCGCGCCCGATGAACCGAGCAGCCCCCCGCGTGCGGCGGCGGAGCTGGGTTTGCGCGCCGATTTCATCATGGCGCTGCGCTTTTTCTCACGCCTGCCCAGCGGGGATTCGCCGCACCAGAAACCCGATCTCAACCGCATCGCCATGGCGCTGCCGCTGGCCAGCGTCGCCATCGGCATCGGGCCGGCGCTGCTGCTGGTGCTGGGGACCATGGCGGGGCTGCCAAGCTATTTCGCCGCCGCACTGGCGGTGGGCGCGATGGTGCTGGCGGGCGGGGCGATGGCCGAGGACGCCCTGGCCGACGCCGCCGACGGACTGTTCGGCGGGCAGAGCCGCGAGCGGCGGCTGGAAATCATGAAGGACAGCCGCCACGGCACCTACGGAGTGGCGGCGCTGTGCCTTTTCCTCGTGCTACGGGTGACGGCGCTGGGCGCCATGGCGGCGGCAAGCCCGCTGGCGGCGGGAGCGGCGTGGCTCGCAGCCAGTGTCATCGCCCGCTCGGGCGCCTTGTGGCTTTCCATGGCACTGCCGCCGGCGCGCAGCGATGGCGCCGCCGCGGCGGCGGGAGCGCTGGGCAAGACCGGCTTTGGCGTGGGCGCGGTGTTCGCGCTGGTCCTGGGCTTCGTGCTGGCCGGACCGGCGGCGAGCCTTGCCGGGCTCGCATTGGGACTGGCGCTGAGCGGGGCCGTCATTGGCTTGTGGACGGCACTGTGCGGGAAGCTGGTGGGCGGGCAGACGGGCGACCTCACCGGAGCGCTGGGCGCCCTGGTGGAAACCGCCATGCTGGCCGGGCTGGTGGCTTTTGTCGCCTGACGCCTTTAAATTGTCCCAGCGGCGGGATTTATCCTGACGGGCAGGCAGCACGAGAACGGAACGAGGGCATGATCTTTATCGGCGTGGCGCTGGCCATCTCCATCGGCCTGGCGCTGCTGATCAGCGCGGATGCGGGGACGCTGGTGGGGCTGACCCAGGCGCAGACGGCGCAATTGCTGCCGCTGCTCATCGTGCTCATCATCTTTGCCGGCGGGGTTTTCACCCGCACGCGGCGCGCCGGGGAATTGCTGAACAGCCTGCTGCTCTGGGGCGCCATTTTCGGCGTGGCGGCGGCCAGCTATGCCTATCGCGACGAATTGACCGGCTTTGCCGCGCGCATCGCCGGTGAATTCCAGCCCAGCGTGGCCATGGTGGACGCCGAAAAGGGCATTGCCACCTTCCGCCGGGCGCGGGGCGGGCATTTCGAGATCGCCGCGACGGTCAATGGCCACACCACGCCGATGATCTTCGACACCGGCGCCAGCGCCGTGGTGCTGACCATCGCCGATGCCGAGGCGGCGGGGATCGATACCGGCCGGCTCGATTATCGCATCGCCGTCTCCACCGCCAATGGCACCGGACGGGCGGCGCGGGTGCGGCTCGACCGCATCGAGGTGGGCGGCATCGCCCGCGAGCGCATCACCGCCTTCGTGACCGAGCCCGGCTCGCTGGAAACCAGCCTGCTGGGCATGACGTTTCTGGAAACGCTGAGCCGCTACAGCGTGACGCAGAACGCGCTGGAACTGGTGGATTAGGCCTCCACCGGCGCCGACACGCAGTCGAGCGCGCGCCGGAACACGGACGTATCGGCGCCGGGGCGGCAGGCATCGACGCTCATGACCTGGCGGAACTGGCGGGCGCCCGGCAGCCCATTGGCCAGGCCCAACATGTGGCGGGCGATGGAATTGAGCCGGACGCCCTGGGCCAGCTGCCCCCCGGCATAATCGGCCATGGCCTGCATGATGGCGGGCAGGGTCGGGGATGGCGTGGCGGCGCCGAAAAAGCGCCGGTCGATTTCGGCCAGCATCATGGGATGGTGATAGGCGGCGCGGCCGAGCATGACGCCATCGACATGGGCCATCTGCGCCCGGGCGGCGTCGAGCGTTTCCAGCCCGCCATTGAGCAGCACCGGCAGCGGCGCCAGCCGGGCGCGCAGGCGATGCACCCGCTCGTAATCGAGCGGCGGAATGGTGCGGTTTTCCTTGGGGCTGAGGCCCTTGAGCCAGGCCTTGCGCGCATGGACATAGAGCGCCTCGACGCCGGCTTCCACCATGGCATCGGCAAAACGGTCGAGGCTTTCCTCGGTGTCCTGATCATCGATCCCGATGCGGCATTTGACGGTAACGGGCCGGTCGGTCGCCGCGCGCATCGCGCGCACGCATGCGGCGACCAGCGCCGGCTCGGCCATGAGGCAGGCGCCGAAGCGGCCCGACTGCACCCGGTCGGACGGGCAGCCGACATTGAGATTGATCTCGGCATAGCCGTAGGCATCGGCGAGCGTGGTGGCGCGCGCCAGCTCGGCCGGATCGGAGCCGCCCAATTGCAGCGCCACCGGCTGCTCGGCCGCATCAAAACGCAGATGGCGCCCGGCATCGCCATGCACGATGGCGGCACTGGTGACCATCTCGGTGAACAGCAACGCCTCGCGCGTCAGCAGCCGATGCAGATAACGGCAATGCCGGTCGGTCCAATCCATCATCGGCGCCACGGAGAAGCGGCGGGCGATGGAGATGTCGGTTTCCGGGCGGGCGGGCTGTGTCATGCTGGGGCGATATGGTCCGAATAGACGGGCGTTCCGCGCCCGGCGGAAAAGCTGCGCCGGGCGGAAAGGCCATATAGCGCCCACATGCCGATAAAGAAAGGCAACACCATGATTGCACGGCAACGCCCGGACGATAGGTTTGACGCTTGACGCGGGGCCGGGGCGCCACGGCATAGTGCGGCGAACCAAGGCTTGGGGGAGGATGGTTATGGAAAACGCAGCAATGGGCAAGATGACGCGGCGCAGCCTGATGGGAGGGCTTGCCGCCCTGCCGCTGCTGGCCGGGGCCGCGCATGGACAGGGCACGGAATGCGCCGTGTTCACCTCCGAGCGGCAGGGCGCCACCACGCCCGAGGCGGCGATGGCGCGGCTCAAGGCCGGCAATGAGCGGTTTCTGGCCGGGCAGTCGATCAATTGCGACCTGCTGCAACAGGTTCGCGACACTTCGGGCGGACAGGCGCCCTTTGCCGCCGTAGTGGGCTGCATCGATTCACGGGTGCCGCCCGAACTGGTGTTCGACCAGCGCGTGGGCGATATTTTCTGCGCGCGCGTGGCGGGCAATTTCGTCAATACCGATATCCTGGGGAGCCTGGAATTCGCCACCGAGGTGGCGGGGGCCAGGGCTATCGTCATTCTCGGCCACACCTCTTGCGGCGCCATCAAGAGCGCGGTGGACGGAGTGGAGCTGGGCAACATCACCGCCATGCTGAAAAATTTCGACCCTGCCCTGGCCACGCTCGAGCCCGCCGATGGCGAGCGCAGCAGCGCCAATGGCGCGCTGGTGCAGAAGGTGGCGGACCAGAATGCGCTGCTTACGGCGGCGAGCCTGGTGCAGCGCAGCGACATCCTGGCGCGCCGAATGGCCGAGGGAACCCTGGCAATCGCCGCGGCCATGCACGATATCCATACTGGACGCATCACCTGGCTGGGCTGAAAAGCGGCGGGGGATGATCTGGATCAATATCGGTCCGGGCCGGCCGGGATAGGGTCGGCGCACACACAAGGAGGCGATCATGTATTCCCGTATCGTAGTCGGCATCGATGGATCGGAAC
>NZ_JAUCDN010000132.1:0-8639 GCF_034675085.1 Devosia sp. | reverse complement strand
GCGCTCGATGACGACGACATGGCAAGCCTGGCGGCGCTCGACCGGCCCGACGGCAAGACCCTGCCGCCACCCGATGTGATGAACGACGCCTTCTAGCAAAGGAACTGCTATATTCCGCTAGCGTTTCCCTCGCGAGGGCCAACGGATCGAGAGGCATCGATGGCAAGCAAGTTGATATGGGCAATCCTCGGCGGCGCGATCCTGGGCGCCGCCTTCGGCGCCATGGCGGGCAATACCGCAATCGGCATCGCCATCTGTATTGCCGCCGGCGCCATTGCCGCTGGCATCTGGCACTATATGGAGACCCGGAAAGGCAGCCTTTGAGAAGCCGCACCGGTCCTCACTTGCGCAGGATCTTCTCCATCGCCCTGCCCTTGGCCAGTTCGTCCACCAGCTTATCGAGATAGCGTATTTCCCGCATCAGCGGCTCTTCGATCGTCTCGACCCGCTTGCCGCAGATAACCCCAGTAATCAGCGTGCGCGCCGGATTCATCTGTGGCGCCAGGGCAAAGAAAGCCTCGAAGCTGGCTTTTTGCTCCAGTTGCGTCTCCAGCCCCTTCTGCGTGTAGCCTGTCAGCCAGCGGATGATCTCATTCACCTCGGCTTGATTGCGCCCCTTCTTCTCGACCTTGGCCACATAGAGCGGGTAGACGCTGGCCAGGCTCATGGAATAGATGCGGTGGGTCATGGGGCGGGAGCTCCCGCGACGCCGGGCCAGTAATAGGCATCCGAGGTCGTCCGCGGCCCGAAGATGGCCTGCCCGACGCGGACGATTGTCGCCCCTTCCTCGATGGCGATCTCGAAATCGCCCGACATGCCCATGGAGAGCGCCTCGAAGGCAATCTCCTGCGGCCCATCCTGGCGCAGTCTTTCGCGGATGCTGCGCAACAGGCGGAAGCAACCGCGCACCCGCTCCGCATCGGCGGAAAAAATCGCCAGTGTCATCAGCCCGCCGACCCGCAGCCGCGGGAAAGCCGGCAATTCCCGCGCAAACCCCACCACGTCCTCCGGCGCCAGGCCGAACTTGCTGGCCTCGCCCGATGTATTGACCTGCACCAGCACCTCGAGCGTGCGGTCCTCGATTTCAAGGCGTCGCTCCAGCGCTTCGGCGACACGCAGGCTGTCGAGGGCCTGGAAGGCGCTGGCAAAGCGCGCCACCTCCTTGGCCTTGTTGGTTTGCAGATGCCCGACAATGCTCCAGGAAACGGGCAGGTCGCTCATCGCCTCGGCCTTCAGCCGCGCCTCCTGCACCTTGTTCTCGCCCAGGCATGAAAGCCCCGCCCCCACCGCTGCCCGCAGCCGCTCCACCGGCACGGTCTTGCTGATCGGCAGGAGCCGGACCGAATCCGGCGCCCTGCCAGCTCGCCGGCAGGCAGCGTCCATTCGCTCCCGCACGGCGGCGAGCCTTTGCGCCAGCAGCGTGGCTTCCGCCGCTTCAGTCATCCGCACGCCCCTCCGCCATCAGCAGAGCAATCTCCACCCCGACCTTGAGATCGTCCTCGGCGCCGAAAGCGTGGTGGCGAATGATGCCCGCCCGGTCGATCAGCACCAGGCTCGGCGTTCCGCGCATGCCATAGGCCGCCATGGTGTGCGGAAGCGGCCCGTCTCCACCCGGACGATCCACGCCGATGGGAAAGCCCAGGCGATACTCATGGATGAAAGCGGCCAGAGAAACCGGTGTCATGGCCTCGTGATGCTCGAATACGCTATGCAGGCCGATGACGACCACCTCGTTTCGGGGAAAGACCGCCGCAATCTTCTTGGCCTGTGGCAGACCGGAGGCGACGCAGCCCGGACAGAGCATCTGGAACGCGTGCAGCACCACCACCCGGCCCCGCAACTCCGCCAGAGTCAGCTTCTCCTCGGTGTTGAACCACTCCACCACATCGAGTTCAGGGGCGGCTGTGCCGGTCATCTCGTCCTCTCATGCGCTTTTGCAGCTTCGCTCCCGCATGGGGCGTCAAGTCTGAAAAAGCCATAGAAGAGGCATAGGCGCAGCGGCCCGACCAAGTCAAATTCTCACCGGCCTCGAGGTCACGGCCCGCCTCTCCGAAAAACTGAGCAACGCAGGCGACATGCTTGGGAAATTTCTGGCTGGGGCGCCAGGATTCGAAGGCAGAAAGATTCCACCGTCAAGCCATTGAAAACAAGGTATCTTTAGGCGGTTACGGCTGAGGGGTAACACAGCTATGGAATACACCCTCGTGCGCAGATAGCAACGGGAAAACGTCCCGTGATATATCGCATGACGACCACGGGCATGGGCATCGTCAAGGATGCCAAGCAGTCTGCTTTCACCCAGCCCACTAGCTACGGCTCGGGGCAGCACGCAAGCACCAGCACTACCAATACCGATCTCCTCCATCTCTGGGTCGATGTGGGCGGGTACCCCGAACCAGGCGATCCTCAATCAAGCCGTGACGACCGATGCCTTACTAATGTCTCACCGCGCACACCCTCCCGCGCAGCGGCTTAGTTCTGCGGCCCGAAAACAGCCACTACCGAGTAAGTTTGTGGTCCTGGCTTTCAAGATAATTGTTGGGTTCGATCCTGACAGCGTGCTGGGATTGGTCTTCCAGCGAGCCCGTCAGGATCCCGGAATGCCGGGAATGGCCCCCGGACCAGGTCTGGGGGCAGCGCTGGCGGATAGCCCTCAGCGTGATTGCGGCTTGCGCCACAATGGCCCGATCAGGTCCCCGCCAGAAGGGCTTTGACTTCGGCGCGGCGGGGGGAGCCGAGGCGGCCCCCGAAGCTGGCGCATTTGATGGCGGCGGCGGCATTGGCGAAAACGATGGCTTCCCGGATGGATTGACCTTCGGCAAGGGCAAGGGTGAAGGCGCCGTGAAAGACGTCGCCGGCAGCCAGGGTGTCGACGACCTTCACTGGGGGCGGCGGAGCCTGGCGCATAGTGCCATCCTCTATCCAGAAGCAACCTGCCGGGCCGCCGGTGACAGCAACGAAACCGGGAACGCGCTGCGCCAGCAACGGCAAGGCTTCGGGAATGGCGGAGGCGCCGGAAACCTGCAAGGCGGCGGGCTCAGAAAACACCGTGTGGCTGGCCACTTCGGCCAGTGCGACGATGGTGTCGGTGGGCCCGGTATCGGCGTCGAGCACAGCCAGCCGCCCCGCCTGCTGCGCCAGTTTCAGCGCCAGCATGGCGCCTTCGGGCCAGCGGATATCGACCTGGACGGCATCGGCCTGCTGGATGACATCGGCGGGAATCCAGCCCGGATCACTGCCCAGGGCGCGGTCGTAATAGGGCAGGATGAGCCGTTCGCCCGCATCGTCGACGATGACGGCGCTGAGCGGGGTGGGCACGCCCTCGAAGCGCCGCACATGACGGCAATCGACGCCCTCAGCGGCGATTTCGGCAATGAAGTGGTCGCCCATCACATCGGCGCCGATGCGGGTGATGAGGCTGGCGCGCCCACCCAGCCGCGCCACGGCGGCGGCGGCGCTGGTGGCCATGCCATGGGCCGCCTGCACCAGCCCGCGCGGCAGGATCTTGCCGGCGCCGACGGGCAGGGTTTCGACCGAAAAGATCATGTCCATCGAGGCGGCGCCGAGAAAGACGATGTGGGGAGGGGGCATGGAAATACCGGAAAAGGCCAGGGAAGCTCAGGGTAATCGCTTATGGATAGCTTGTTTGTGGCTATGGGGCAGTCGCCATCCCGCCCGTCTGTGGGGAGGGAGAGTGGTATTTGGCCTCGATATCGAGGCTCACCACACTCCCTCCAACCTCCCCCTTCAAGGGGGAGGAGCCGGGCTGGTAGGGGCGGCGAGAGCTTGCTTCAATTCCTACGCGACGGGCCGGCCGAAGCGGGCGTTGAGCCCTTCGATCAGCGCCATGGTGGCGGCGTCGGGCCGGCCGACCGCCATGCGGGCGTGGCCGGCGGGGATGCCCTGGAGGCGCAGGCCGGTCTTGAGGCGTTCGATATCGCCCAACAGGCCATCGACGGTGGCGTTGACGTCTTCCTGAAGGCTGGCTCGGTCGGTGACGCCATTGGCGACGGCCTCGGCCATGCTGACGAACGGCTCGGGATAGACCGAGGCGATGCCGGAAATGACGCCATTGGCGCCGACCTGATCGAGCCGGCCGATCTCGCGGTCCGACCCGGTGAGGACGAGGAAGTCGGGGGGCAGGAGCTTGCGGTATTCGCCCACGGTTTCAAGGCTTTCGCCGCTGATCTTGACGCCGACGATGTTGGGCAATTTGGCCAGCTCGGCCATCAATTGCGGGGAAACGGTGACGCCGGTGCGGTCCTTGAAGATGTAGACGAAGACGCCCAGCCCGTCCGATACCTCGGAAATGCGGGCATAGAACTGCTTGAGCGCGTCGTCGGTGGCGGGCAGGAAATAAGGCGTGATGGCCGCCACTTCCTTGGCGCCTTCGGCGCGGGCCAGGGCGATGAGGCGTTCGACCTCGTAAATGCTGGCGGCGCCGACATGGACGACGACTCGCTTGTTGGACAGCACGTCGAGGCTGAGGCGGGTAAGGGCGCGGCGCTCGTCCTCGCTGAGCGAGGGAAATTCGCCGGTGGTGCCCAGAACGAAAGCGCCGTCGACGCCGGATTGCGCGCATTTGCGCAGGATGGCGGTGTTGCCCTCGATCGAGACGGAGCCATCCTCGGAGAAGGCGACCGGAATCGCGGTGAGGATAATGGGCTTGAAAGCAGACATGGAAGGATCACTCATAAGCGTTGGGAGGAAAGGCCAGCGGCCTTGGCGCGCCGCCGCTGGATGAGCGGGGTGGCCAGGGCGGCGATGATGGCGATGAAGGCGAAGGTGAGCAGGGTGGCCGAAATCGGCTTGTTGACGAGGCCCGTGGGCCCGTCGATCAGCAGGGAGCGGCGCAGGTTGGATTCGGCCAGCGGCCCCAGGATCAGCCCAAGCACGATGGGGCTGGCCGGAATGCCGCAGCGCTTGAGGATGACCCCGATGACGCCGAAGCTGAGCATGATGCCCACTGTGAACATGTTGTTGGTGGTGGCATAGGTGCCCACCAGGCAGAACACCAGCACCGTGGCCCAGATGTAGTGCACCGGCATGTCGAGCAGCTTCACCATCATGGGCATGCGCACCAGATTGATGGCCAGGGTGACCAAAGTGGCCAGCAGCATGATGGTGGTGATGGTGACCACCAGGCTCGGCTGGTTGACGAACAGGCTGGGCCCCGGCTGGATGCCCCAGACGATCATCGAGCCGATCATCACCGCCATCACCGAATCCCCCGGAATGCCCAGGGCCATGGTGGTGGTGAGCGAGCCGCCCAGCGTGGCGCTGGAGGCGGTGTCGGAGGCGGCGATGCCCTCGATATTGCCCTTGCCGAAGCTGTCCTTGGTCTTGGAGGCGGCCTTGGCGCGGTCCCAGCCCAGAAGGCCGGCAATGTCGCCGCCGGCGCCGGGGATGATGCCCACGACGAGCCCGACAATGCCGGCGATGAAGGTGGGCTTGGCGATGCGCTTGTATTCGCTCCTGGTCGGCCACCAACGGCCCAGTGCGGAGATCGGTTTGATCTTGAAGGCGCGGTGGGTGAGGATCTGGTCGAGCAGTTCGGCAATGCCGAACAGGCCGATGATGACGGCGATGAAATCGAGCCCACTATTGAGGTCGCGTACCCCGAAGGTGAAGCGCGCGTCGCCCGTGATCGGGTCGCGCCCGACCGTGGCGATAAACAGCCCGATGACCCCGGCCAGCAGGCCCTTGGTGATCGATTTGGAGGAAATCGAGATCATGATGGTCATGGCCAGGATGACCACGGCGAACATTTCGCTAGGACCGAATTTGAGCGCTAGCTGCGCCAGCGGCACCGAGGCGAAGGCAAACAGCGCCATGCTGGCGATGATGCCCACGGCCGACACCAGCGCCGAGACGATGAGCGCCAGCCCGGCCTGACCGTTCTTGGCCATGGGATAGCCATCGAAGGTGGTGGCGATGGAGGCGGGCGTGCCGGGCGTGTTGATGAGGATGGAAGGGATGCGGTCGCCGAAATTGGCGGCGACATAGATGGTGAGAAGAACGGCGAGGCCCTGCACCGGCTCCAGCGTCATCGTGAAGCTGCTGGCCAGCGCCACGGCCATGGTGGCGGTGATGCCGGGGAACATGCCCACCAGCATGCCGACCACCACGCCGGCGCCCAGGCACAGGATGACGCTGGGTTCGAGCACCGCCAGCATACCGTCGAGAAGAGCTGTCATAGCGGGACCCTGAGCAGGAAATGGAAAAGGCCGTAGATGAAGGCCGTGGTGACGAGCGGGAAGACGATGAGGCCCTTCCAGCTGCGCAGGCCGAACACCCACAAAAGCGCGAAGAGATAGAGCGCGGTGGGGATGACATAGCCGAACATCCACCAGGCAAAGGCGTAAAGCGTGGTCAGCGCCAGCGCCAGCAGCATGCTGACGAAGCCGTCGCGATGGCTGCTTTCGATGTCGCCCCGGCTCTGGGGCGGTCCGAACAGCGCCATGCCGACCAGAATGGCCGAAAGGCCCGCCGCCAGGATGGAGAGCAAAGTGGGCCACCATTTCGGATCGAGCCCGCCCGCGCCCATGCGCAGACGGATATCGCGCGACAGATAGATGGCGATGCCAGAAAGGATCAGCGCGATCAGCGCCGTGGCGATTTCCAGCCGCCGCGAGGGCGGGGCGGACAGATCGTATTCCACCTCCCCCGCTTCGTCCGGCGACACGAGTGTGTCGCCGGACTGGGCCGAGAGCTTGTCGAGCCCGGCCATGGGCTTACTTCAGGACTTCGGCGTAACGGGCGGCTTCAGCATCGACGAAAGCCTTCCATTCGTCGCCGCTCTTGTAAGCGGGCAGGATGCCGGCCGGGGTGACCGCATCGAGGAAGGTCTGCGAGGCAGCGGCCTTCTTGATCGATGCTTCGAGGATGGCCTTGACGTCGGCGGGAATGCCGGCCGGGCCGTAGACGCCGCCCCAGGCGCCGAAGGAGAGGTCATAGCCCTGCTCGGCGGCGGTCTTGACGCCAGGGAAGCGCGGATGCTCCTCTTCATCGAAGATGGCCAGGACCTTGAGCGAGCCATCGGCGAAGGCCGCGGCGGTTTCGCCGGCGCCGGCGGTGACCGCATCGACGTGATTGCCCAGGGCCGCCGCCACGGCGGGCGCGCCGCCATCGAAGGGCACCGGAGTGATCTTGGCGCCAGTCATCTGCGCCAGGGTGAAGGCGGTGGCGGCGAAGGCCGAGGCCGCGCCGGAATTGGAGACTGACAGTTCCTTTTCCTTGGCCGCTTCGATGAAATCGGCCAGGGTATTGTAGGGGCTGTTGGCGGCCACGGCGAGCACGACCGGGCTGTTCATGACCTGGCCGAGATAGGTGTAGTCCTCACGGTTGAAATCGTAGCCGATATGCTCGGCGATGGCGAATTCCACCGGGCCGAAGCCGATGGTGTAGCCGTCGGCCGGCTGTTCGGCCACATGGGCGAAGGCCACGGTGCCCGAGGCGCCGGGGCGGTTTTCAACGATGACGCTGACGCCCAGATCCTTTTCCAGCTCGGACGCGATGGCGCGCGAGGTGCGGTCGGACGCCCCGCCGGCGGCGGCCTGCACCACGAAGGTGATGTCCTTGGAGGGGAACTTGTCCTGCGCCATGGCGGAGGCGGTGAAGGCCACCCCGAGCAGCCCGGCAAGGGCAATGGTTTTGGTAAAAAGGGTCGTTTTCATATTCTTCTCCCTGAATTCATGCGGTTCGACTTGGTGACTTCGATCAAATTCGCGCCTGAACGCTTCGTCTCCTCTCCAGGGCGCGCTCCCAGACTCTCACCATGCGGGCGCGAGACCCTTCGAGGTGATTGGTGAGTTCGGTTTCGGCCGCACCCGGATCGCCTGCCCGGATAAGGTCGAGCAATTCCAGATGCTTGGCCGCGCTGGCGGACAAATCCTGCTCCAGCGAAATGGTCAGACGCAGCAGCGTCATCATGATGGCTTCGTAGCGCTGCCAGACATCGGCGAGGCGCTTGTGGCCGGAGATGAGGCAGATTTCGTTGTGAAAAGCCACGTCGGCCTGGGCGAATCCGGCCGGATCATCGGCCTGGGCTGCGCACTGCATGGCCTCGACATGGCGCTGAAGGGTGCCGAAGCGCTTCTCGTCGTGCCGCCCCACGGCCAGCCGCACGGCCAGCCCCTCGATGGCGCCGCGCAGGGAATAAAGCTCGTTGATGCTGTCGTGATCGATGCCGATGACGACGACGCCCGGCTGCTGGTTTTCCAACAGCCCCTCGACCTGGAGAATGCGGAAAGCGTCGCGGATAGGCCCGCGACTGACCCCGTAACGTTCGGCCAGATCGGCCTCGATCAGCCGCTCGCCGCGCACGAACTCGCCGGCGGCAATGGCTTCGCGCAGGGCCGAAGCGACCTGCGAGCCAAGGGCTTCGCGCTGAATGACAATGGCGGGCACGCTTCTCACGGGTCCCGTTCCTCCTCCATTTCGGTTTACCGTAAACGGTTAACAAAACAGAAGTCAAGAAGGTGCCGGCATTGGAGCGGCAGAGCAGCAGTCGTCCAGGCCACAAGGGCGTTGACAGACATTCTGATGGTCCACCATTTTGTGGACACCGGTTTAGGCCATTTGCCGTTGGGCCTGTTCTGGGGTCCTATATCCGAGAGGCGAGTGGATCCGCCGCCGGT
>NZ_JAUCDN010000131.1:0-8668 GCF_034675085.1 Devosia sp. | reverse complement strand
GGGGCTTGCGCCGCTTCGCTCACGGCATTCATCCTTGAAAATGAAAACGTGTTCATTTTCTTGCCCGCCATGAAGTGACTGTCAAGCGGGCTTCGCCACACCCCACTGCAATCGATATGGAAAATGTCGCAGCTTTGTTGCAAAAGCAGGCTATTCTGCCGCTGCACCCGAGGGCGCCGTTTCGTCATCGAATTCTCCGCATTGACGAAAAATGAAAACGTGTTCATCTTGATGGGGCCTGCGCATGGAATTGCCCAGCGACGGGCCAAACCGGCTACCGGAGAATTCGGAGCCAAATCCTGGGAGGTATTGCTATGAGCAATCGTCTGCGCAGTCTTGCGCTTGGTCTTGTCGGCGCATCCGCCATGGCGGTGCCGGCCTTCGCCGTCGATATCGACATCACCTGTCGCTGCGTCATTGGCGGGGTGAACAGCGCCACCGCCGAATGGCTGGAAAAAAGCGTCATTCCCGCCTTCGAAGCGGCCAATCCCGACATCAACGTCACGCTGAACCAGTTCGGCGGCGAGGATGCCCAGCTCACCCAGCAGCTGGCTTTGGATTTCTCTACCGGCGCGGGCCCCGACATTTCGGGCTTTGACGGCTTCCTCATCCCCTCCTTTGCCGAGGGCGGGCTGCTCAAGTCGCTCGACGAGATGATCGGGGAACCCTATGCGAAGTGGGAAGGCTGGGATCACATCTCCCCCGGCATCCGCTCCATCCTGTCCTATCAGGGCCAGACCTATGGCGTGGGCCTGGGCACTGACGTGCGCATGATCTTCGTGCGCTCCGACCTGCTGGAGAAAGCCGGCATCGACGCCGCCTCCTGGCAGCCGACCTCCTGGGCCGACGTGCTCGACGCCGCCCGCAAGCTCAAGGCGGCGGGCGTTGAATCCCCGTTCCAGCTCAATGCCGGCGTCGCCATGGGCGAAGCCACCACCATGCAGGGCTACTGGATGGCCCTTCTGGGCACGGGCGAAGGCGTCACCGATGCGGACGGCAAGTATATCGTCTCCAGCCAGGGCATCCTGGACACCCTCAACCTCTACAAGACCATCTATGTCGATGAGGGCCTGGGCGACCAGCGCGCCCAGTTGCTGGCCGATGGCCGCAACCGCAGCTTCGCCAATTTCCGTGACGGCAAGACCGCCATGCTGGTCGAGGGCGACTGGTTCTATCGCTCGGTCACCGCGCCCGGCGCCGAATTCGAGGTCAAGGACCGCGATACGGTGATGAGCTGGAAGAAGATGCCGGCCGAAAACCCCGGCGAGGGCATTCGCGGGCAGGACTTCGTCTCCATCTCGGGCGGCACGGGTTACGTCATCAATCCCAATACCGCAAACCCGCAGGAAGCCTGGAAATTCCTCTCCTTCATGATGAGCAAGGACCAGATGACGGCGTTCCAGGACTTCCAGCCGGGCATCCGCTCGCGCTCGGACGTTCCGATCCCGAACAATCCGTTCCTGACCGAAACCAGCCAGGCGCTGCTGCCGATCACCACGGCCCGTCCCAATGACGCCCATTACAACGCGGTCAGCCAGGAAATCCAGCGCATGACCGAAGCGGTGGTCTCGGGCGAACTCAGCCCCGAAGAAGCCATGGCCCAGTACAAGACCGCCGTCACCGCCATCGTCGGCGCCGACAACACGGTCAGCCTGCTCTAGGCTCCCTGCCCCGCCCGGCGCGCTCCGGCGTGCCGGGATTTCGGGGAAAGGCCACCAACGCCCACGGTGTTATCCCGGCCCTGAGCCGGGATGACATCGGGGACCGGGCCGATGAGCCGACAGCGCATCGGACTGAACGTGCGGAGCGGTTTTCGGATCAATCCGATACGCTCTCGCAGACACCCCCTCCTTTCAAGGAGCCAGACCCTCCATGACCACCGAACCGCTCGCCGCCAGACCCAAAAAGGTCCGCAATTTCGCCCTGCTCTCCAATCGGGCCGGCGGAGCCTTCCTGCTGCCGGCGGGGCTGCTGGTTTCGGTCTTCGTCATCTTCCCCTTCTTCTGGGTGATCTTCGTTTCCTTCACCAACCGGACCCTTTTGGGCCGCACCGCGCTCAACCCCGAATTTGTCGGGCTGGCCAACTATCTGACGCTGTTCGATCCGGCGACCTTCTTCCAGCGCGGCCAGTTCGGCTTTTCACTCATCCTGACCACCCAGTTCGTGCTCTGCTCGGCGCTGCTCGGCCAGGCGCTGCTGGGCCTGGTGCTGGCCTGGCTGATCCAGACCGTGCCGCCGGCCGTCAAGCGCATGGTGGAAACCTTCGTCATCGGCGCCTGGATCCTGCCCGAGGTCGTCATCGGCTTTGCCTGGTTCGCCTTTCTCGACCGCGACGCCGGCACGCTCAACATGCTGCTGAAAAGCGTCGGCCTTCCGCCCGGCGATTTCCTGCTCCAGCACCCCTTCTGGGTCATCGTGGTGTTCAACACCTGGCGCGGCGCCGCCTTTTCGATGATGCTGTTCAACTCGGCCTTCGCCTCCATTCCGCCGAGCTATTTCCAGGCCGCGGACGTGGCCGGCGCCTCCTCGTTCCAGAAATTCCGCGATATCGGCCTGCCACTCATCCGGGGGCATATCGTCACCGACCTGATCCTGATCACCATGTGGACGTTCAACGTCTTCACCCCGTTCCTTCTGACCAATGGCGGGCCCAGCTACCGCACGGAACTGGTCTCCATCTACAATTACCGCGTCGCCTTCCAGGACTTCCAGTTCGGCAAGGGCGCGGCGGTGGGGGTGATCATGATGCTCATCAACCTGGCCTTCGCGCTGGTCTATCTCAGCATTGGCAAGAAAAAAGCCGCGCAGAGCTGAGGAGCCCATCATGAAGAAGATTTCATTTCCCGCCCTTTTCAGCCGCATCGCCTTTTCGGGGCTTGCCGCGATCATCGGCGCCGCCTTCGCCCTGCCGCTGGTGTGGTTCCTGTTCGCGCCGTTCAATGCCCGCGCCGAATTGGGCCTGGCGCTGCCCGATCCCTGGACGCTGTCCAATTTCGCCACCGTGTTCGGCAATGGCTTTGCCATGCAGGCCCTGTGGAACAGCCTCATCCAGGCCGTTGGCGGGGTGATCCTGGTGGGCGCCGCCGCCACGCTGGCCGCCTATGCGCTTTCGCGCTCATCCCTTCCGGCAAAAGGCGCGGTCACCTATATCCTGCTGCTGTTTTCCTCGGTCGTCTCGGGCACGGCGGCGATGGTGCCCATTTTCCTGATCGTCTCGGCGGCGGGGCTGATGGATACCCATATCGCCGTCATCCTCACCTTCGCGGGCGGATTGCTGCCCACCGCCATGTTCATCCTGCGCGACTTCATCGACGGCATTCCCAAATCCTACGAGGAAAGCGCCATGGTCGCCGGGGCCTCGCCGGTGCAGGCCTTTTTCGATGTGGCCCTGCCCGTCATCCGTCCGGGCATCGTGGTGGTGGTGGTCTGGGCCTTCGTCAACATCTGGGGCTCGTTCCTCATTCCCTTCATCCTGCTCCGCTCGAGCCAGAACATGCCGGCGGCAGTGGCCATCTATTCCTTCTATTCGGAGGCCGGCACGCCGGTGGTGACGCTGCTGGCAGCCTATTCCCTCATCTATTCCCTGCCGGTCATCGGGCTCTATCTCTTCGTCAGCTGGAAGTTCGGCTTCCGGTTCTTTGGCGGCATCAAGGCTTAAATCCATGGCATCTGTTGAATTCAGGAACGTCACCAAGAGCTTCGGCGACTTCAAGGCGGTCGCCGATGTGAGCTTCGACATCGCGAACGGCGAGTTCGTGTGCCTGCTCGGCCCCTCGGGCTGCGGCAAGACCACCTCGCTGCGCATGATGGCGGGGCTCGAAACCCCCAGTTCCGGGCAGATCCTCATCGGCGGGGAAGAGGTGACCCATCTCCACCCCAAGGACCGCAACATCGCCATGGTGTTCCAGGATTACGCGCTCTATCCGCATATGAACCTGGCCGACAACATCGCCTATCCGCTCAAGGTGCGGGGCGAGGCCGTGGCGAAGCGCCATGCCCGCGCCAAGGAAGTGGCCGACGTGCTCAAGATCGGCCATTTGATGGACCGCCTGCCCAGCCAGATTTCCGGCGGCCAGCAGCAGCGCACCTCGCTGGCCCGGGCGCTGGTCTATCCGGCCCGGATCTATCTCTTCGACGAGCCGCTTTCCAATCTCGACGCCAAGCTGCGGCTCGAAGCCCGAGGCTTTCTCAACCATCTCCAGCGCGACATGGGCATGACGGCGGTCTATGTCACCCACGACCAGGCCGAGGCCATGGCGCTGGCCACCCGCATCGCCGTGATGGATCAGGGCCGCATCGTGCAGTTCGCCTCGCCCATCGAGATCTACCGGCGTCCAGCCACCACCTTCGTCGCCAATTTCGTCGGCAATCCGCCGATGAACCTCATCGCCGTCGAGGGCACGCAGGCCGATGGCCAGCTCCGGCTTGTTGCCGAAGGCGCCAATATCGGCGCCCTGCCCATGACCGACGCCATCGGCAAGGCGCTGGCCGCCGGCTCCGCCCTTACCCTGGGCGTGCGGCCCGAACACCTGTTCATCGCCGAGGCCGGTGCGGCCAACAGCGTCACCGCGCCGCTTTTCGCCAATGAGAACATGGGCCCCGAAAGCCTCGTCACCATAGATCGCGGCGAGGGCGCGCGCGTCACCGCCCGCATCTTCATCGATGAGCATCTGGACCTGGGGGAAACGGTGACGCTCGGCTTCGCCCCCGAGCATATTCACCTCTTCGACCACACCGGAAAGCGCATCCCGGCGGCGGGGGAATAGGCCTCTCTTCCCCTCTCCCCTTGCGGGAGAGGGACAGATTTTCTGCGTTCAGCAGAAAATCAGGGTGAGGGGTTCTCTCCACACGCACAGCACTTGTGGAAGCCCCCAACCCCTCATCCGCCCCTTCGGGGCACCTTCTCCCACAAGGGGAGAAGGAAGCAAGGGTATCGACTGGCAATGACCACCATCACCACCCATATCACCCGCGCCGACCAGGCCAAAAACCCCTATTTCTACATTCCCTTCACCGTGCCCCCCGGCACCACCCGCATCGATGTCAGCCTCGCCTACCCAAAGGCCGAGGATTGCATCATCGATCTGGGCGCCTTCGATCCGCGCGATACGGGTTATCCCAGCAAAGAGGGGTTTCGCGGCTGGAGCGGTGGCGCGCGCGACCGCTTCTTCATCGCCACCGACGACGCCACGCCGGGCTATGTGCATGGTCCGATCCAGCCGGGTGACTGGACTGTCATTCTCGGCCTCTACAAGATTCCCGAAGCCGGAGCCCAGGCCAGCGTCACCATCACCCTCGATGACGCCCCGCGCGCCCTCGCCCCGCAGCCGGCCCGCACCTTTCCGGTGCGCCAGCAGGCCGGCTGGTACAAGGGGGATCTGCATTGCCACACCTTTCATTCCGATGCGCGCGGCGCGCCGGAATTGCTGCATGCCGCCGCGCGGCAGGCCGGGCTCGACTTCCTTGCCGTGGCCGATCACAACACCATCACTCAGCGGCGCTATTTCCATCCCAATTCCTCGCCCGACCTGATCTTCGTGCGCGCCATGGAGGTGACCACCGCCATCGGCCATGCCAATGTCTATGGCGTCGATGACTGGATCGACTTCCGCATGACGAAGGGGGCTGACGCCCATGTGCTGGCCGGGCTGGTGCATGAAAAGGGCGGCCTGCTTTCGATCAATCACGACAAGCCCACCATTCCCTGGGACTATGATTTCCCCGAGGCGGACTGCCAGGAAGTCTGGCAATCCACCTGGCTGGCCTGGAACTGGGTGTCGCTGGAGCGCTATCAGGCGCGGCTTGCCTCGGGGCTGAAGCTCTCGGCCATTGGCGGCTCGGATTTCCACCAGCCCGACCGGTTGCTGCCCGAAGGCCCGCTGGTTCTGGCCCGGCCCACCACCGTGCTTTTTCTCCCCGAACTGTCCGAGGACGCCATCCTGGCCGCGATGAAATCGGGCCATGGCTACATCACCGAAAGCCCCACCGGGCCGCATCTGGAGATGCGCGCCGGCGACACGCCGATGGGTGGCGCGGTAGCGGCGCTTTCGCAGGTGGAGCTGCATGTGCGCGGCGCGGCGGGCGACATTCTGGCTCTCATCGACGCCGACGGCACCCGCTCGGAAACCGTGATCGCCGGCGAGGACTGGCAGGCGAGCCTGCCCGTCGCCGCGCCGCAAAAATTCCTGCGCGCTGAGATCGTCGCCGGCGCCAGCCGCGACCGGCTCGTGGCCGAATTCACCGCCGCGCTGGAGGGGCGCGAGCTGCCCTGGCAGCTCAGGAATCTCGACCTTGCCACCCAGCCCATCCGCCGCGCGCTGGGCAATCCCATCTATATCAGGTCCTGACCCATGCTTATCGGCAACGCGCCCTGTTCCTGGGGCATCGCCTATCCCACCGGCAACCGCTATGGCTGGGAGCAATATCTCGACGAGGTCGCCGCGGCGGGCTATCGCGGCACCGAATTGGGCCCCTTCGGCTATTTTCCCAAGGATGCCGCCCGGCTGCGCGATGAATTGGCAAAGCGCGACCTCACCCTGATCGGGGCCACCCATGTGCATACGCTGGGCGACGCCGCCAGCGCCGGGGCCTTCCTCGCCACGCTGGACGATCTGTCCCGGCTGCTGGTCGAGCTGGGTGCGCGCCATCTGGTCATCATGGACGAGAGCAATTTCTATCCCGCCGGCCGCGAAGGCGTGCTCGACGAGGAGGGCTGGCGCGGGCTCGTCGTCATGGTGCGGGCGGCGCAGGCGCGGGTCGAGGGCGAGCACGGGCTCAAGCTCAGCTTCCACCCCCATGTCGGCACCGCCGTCGAAAGGGAAGCCCAGATCGACCGCCTGCTCGGTGAGACCGATATCGATCTCTGCTTCGATACCGGCCACCATGCCTTCTGGGGCCAGGACCCGCTGGCCTATATGGAAAAAGTCTTTCCCCGCATCGCCTATATGCATCTCAAGAATGTCGATCCCGGGGTGCGCGCCCGCGTGCTGGGCGGCGAACTCTCCATCGCCGCCTCCTATGGCGAAGGCGTCATGTGCCCGCTGCCCGATGGCGCGGTGGATATCAGGGCGGTGATGGCTCTCTTGGCGGCGCGCCATTTTTCCGGCCCGGTGGTGGTCGAGCAGGACGTTGCGGCCAATGCCAGCGAAACCCCGCTGCAACTGGCGGCGCGCAACCTGGCCTTCATGCGCGATATTTCCGCCTGACGCCGCCCCGCGCCAATCCAATCATAACCTTAGGATTATACCTCGCCCCGGCGAATTCATTTCCGGCCGGGGTTCCAATCTGACACAAATCAGGGCATCGACCGGCAAACGGTCATGCTGGCGGACCCGCCGCCATTGGGAGGAAACGATGAACAAGCTGCTTCTGGCACCCTTGGCCGTGGCTCTTTTGAGCGGCACGGCCTTTGCCGACACCATCAAGATCGGCGTGGTCGGCCCCTTCTCGGGCCCGGCGGCCCTGCAAGGGCGCAATTTCCAGGCCGGGATCGACGCCTGGCTGGCGCTCAACGGCTCCCAGGTGGCCGGGCATGATCTGGAAATCGTCTATCGCGACCTGCCGGCGGCCGATCCGGCGCAGTCCGCCGCCCTGACCCAGGAGCTGGTGGTGGGCGAGGGCGTGCAATATCTGGCCGGCTATTATTACACCCCCGACGCCATGGCCGCCGCCCCGATCCTGGAAGAGGCCAATGTGCCCATGGTGGTGTTCAACGCCGCCACCTCGGCCATCGTCAATGCCAGCCCCTATGTGGTGCGCACCTCGTTCACCACCTGGCAGACCTCGACGCCCATGGCGTCGGTCGCCCGCGAGCGCGGCATCGACAAGGTCATCACCGTGGTGTCCGATTACGGCCCCGGCATCGATTCGGAAAATGCCTTCGTCGCCGGCTTCACCGGGGCGGGCGGGGAGATCGTCGAATCCATCCGCATGCCGATGAACACCAATGATTTCAGCCCGATCATGCAGCGCATCAAGGATTCGGGGGCAGAGGCGGTCTTCGCTTTCCTGCCCGCCGGCCCCGCCACGCTGGGCTTCATGCAGTCCTATGTCGAAAACGGCCTCAAAAGCGCCGGCGTCGCCCTGCTTGCCCCCGGCGATCTGACCCAGGAGCCGGACCTGTTCGCCCTGGGCGACAATGCCCTGGGGGTGCTGACCACCTTCCACTACGCCGTCAGCCATGATTCCCCGGAAAACCACGCCTTTGTCGCCGCCGCCTCCAAGGCGCTGGGCAGCGCCGCCGATCTCAGCTTCCCCGCCGTGGGCGCCTTTGACGGCATGTATGTGATTTCCAGGATGATCGAGGCCACCGGCGGCCAGCAGGATGCGGCCAAGGCCGTCGAAGCGGTCAAGGGCCTGGCCTGGACCAGCCCGCGCGGCCCGGTTTCCATCAACCCCGAAAACCGGCACATGACACAGAACATCTATCTGCGCGAAGTGGCCCAGGTGGACGGGCAATATATCAACAAGGAAATCCAGACCTTCGAGAACCAGGGCGACCCCGGCTGGAAGGCGCCCTGATCCCAAGGGGCGGGCATCGCGTATGAGGCATGATCTCACCGCCCCCACCAGCCGGCACCTCCCCCTTGATGGGGGAGGCTGGGAGGGGGTGCAGGGAGCCCCGATACCGGGGCCAAACGTCCCCCTCCCTTGATCCCTCCCCACAGGG